>JAICSL010000326.1 GCA_025936955.1 Nitrososphaeraceae archaeon | reverse complement strand
TATTATAGCTGAAGCATTGCTTGATTGGAAAGTCGATGTCGTTTTTGGATTACCTGGTGATGGTATCAATGGATTTATGGAGGCATTAAGACAAAGACAGGATAAAATCAAATTTGTTTTGGTTAGACATGAGGAAGCAGCAGCATTTATGGCTTGTGCTTATGCAAAGTATACTGGAAAGCTGGGTGTATGTGTTGCAACGTCAGGTCCCGGCGCTATACATCTTTTAAATGGATTGTATGATGCTAAAGCTGATAACACTCCTGTTATTGCCATTACTGGCACTACCTATTCTGATTTAATGAATTCAAGCTATCAACAAGATGTCAATTTACTACAACTATTTTCAGACGTAACAGTTTACAATAATATGATTACTGTTCCTGAGCAAGCGGAAATGGCAGTGGATATTGCATGTAGAACTGCATTAGCGCAAAGAGGTGTAAGTCATTTGACTATACCTATTGACATCCAAGAAAGAAAATTGAGTGGAGAATATTCTAGGCACAATGTTGCTTATCATACCTCTGATGTGTATATTACAGAAACTACTTCAAGTCATCAATTAATCGAAAAAGCAGCAAGAATTCTTAATTCAGGTGACAAAATTGTTATTTTGGTAGGACAAGGAGCTTTACAGTCCGGAGAGGAAGTTATTGCAGTTGCAGATAAATTGGGTGCACCAGTTGTTAAAGCACTTTTAGGTAAAGCAGTAATTCCTGATGATGAAGTTCATAGTTTGGGGGGTATTGGTCTTCTAGGTACCGAACCATCTAGCAATGCAATGAGCGAAGCAGATACACTTTTTATGATTGGAACCTCTTTTCCATATACTGATTATCTACCAAAACCCGGTCAAGCAAGAGGAATTCAAATTGATTTGAAACCTGAAAAAATTGGTCTTCGGTATCCAGTCGAAATTGGCTTGGTAGGTGATTCCAAGATAATACTCTCTGAACTACTTCCGCTTTTAGTTCAAAAGAAAGATCAAGAATTTCTCAAATCAAAGCAGCAAGAGATGAAAAAATGGAATAGATTATTAGAAGAACGAAGCAGTAGAACAGATAATCCAATTAAACCTCAAGTTATTGCAAATTTGATCTCTGATGAATTAGAAGAAAATGCAATTATTTCTGTAGATTGTGGTACAAACACATCATGGGCGGCTCGATATATAAATATACGAAAAGGCATGAAATTTTCTCTCTCAGGTACTTTATCAAGTATGGGAAATGGATTACCATATGCGATAGCAGCACAGATTGCATATCCTGAAAGACAATCTGTAGCATTTGTTGGCGATGGTGGACTTACAATGCTGATGGGCGAATTCGCTACTGCCGTACAATATAACCTTCCTATCAAAGTATTTGTTATAAAAAATGACACTTTAGGAATGATAAGATGGGAACAGATGGGTTTTCTTGGAAATCCAGAATTTGGTGTAGAGTTTTCTCCAATTGATTTTGCAAAGTTTGCCGAATCTTGCGGTGGCAAAGGATATTCAATAAAGAAAACATCCGAAGCAAAATCTACAATACAGCAGGCTATGAAAGAGAAAAGACCAACATTGATTGAAGCATATGTTGATCCATTTGAACCGCCTATGCCACCCAAAGTAGGTATGGAATATGTAAATAATTTAGCTGAATCATTTGCAAAAGGACAGCCATATGCTGGAAGAATTGGGTTAACTTTATTTAGAAATAAAGTTCACGAAGTATTAAAAAATATACATACTCATTCTTCTATTTCTTCCGATTCATAATTGAGGATATTTCTTTATCAGACTAATAGGAAATCATCAGATATTTTTTAATTTTTTTAAATTATTTAGGATTTAAAATTTCTATCTGTATCACCAAGATAAAACGCAAAACCTGAATTCTTATCAATAGTCATATACGAAGTTATATAAACGATGAATGTTTTGACCTTATATGGGACAAAAAGGAAGAGAAATAGTAGATACAGATATAAAAGAAGTTCTCGATGATCTTAACTCTGCATTTGCAGACGAATGGTTATCTCACTTTCAATACTTTTTATATGCTCAAACCATCGAGGGAATAGATGCAGCTACTCTAAAGAAAGAGCTAGAACAACAATCCGCAGATGAAATGAATCATGCAAAGATTCTTGCAAATAGAATCATTCAACTTGGTGGCATACCAACTACCAATCTTATTGAAACCTCGACATGTGGTTTTTCTCCTCCACCAAAAGATAGGGCAGATCTTGTCAAAATAGTAGAACTAGTATTAGAGGGTGAAAGATGTGCAATAGAAAAGTATAACGGATTAGCAAAAAAATACCATATGAAAGATTTGGTAACTCATGAAATATTTGAAGATCTACTTTCAGATGAAGTAAGTGATGAGGAAGACTGGGAAAACTTCTTACCTTCTATCCAACGTAAATAATATAAAGAACTACAACAAAAGCAATTAAAAATATGCTGAGTGCTGAGGGAATGTGAGATTACATAATAGTAGAGTCAATAT
>JAICSL010000302.1 GCA_025936955.1 Nitrososphaeraceae archaeon | reverse complement strand
TATATGTCTCCAACATGGAAGCTTTGTATCTTTCCCTTGATTCTATTTGCAGGCCTTCTTCATAGAAGTAATAAAAGAATGCAAATCTTGAAGCATTTTCTTCTTATCTGGAGAATGTTTTATTTTATTGATAATGGAAGTTCCTAGAATAATCGCGTCTGCACCAGCATTGATCATCATTTTTGCTTGGGAAGGATTACTAATTCCAAAACCTACTGCCACAGGTATTTTTGCTTGGGAGATTTGTTTAACTTTTTTTATGGCTTCTAGTGTGTAGCTTTCAACTGATCGGCGAACTCCTGTTATTCCATATACTGATACCAAATATAAAAAACCCGAAGATCTATTTATAATCGATTCTATTCTAGTAGAAGAAGTATTGGGAGAAACCATAAAGATTGTTGAGAGTCCTAATTTTGAGGCTGTATCCACATAGGATCCTGATTCTTCAATTGCCATGTCAGGCAAAATAAAACCATCGATCCCTTTTTTTTTCGCCATTGTCATGAAATTGAGAAAGCCGTTACGTAATAAGATATTTGAATATGTCATTGCAAGAATTGGAAGAGTGGGCTGTTTTCTTCTAATATTACTTACAATTGTCAAACATTTCTCTGGGGTAATTCCTTTTACAAGAGTTTGGTATGATGCCTCCTGTATAATTGGACCGTCAGCAATGGGGTCTGAAAAGGGAATGCCTATTTCGATAATATCCCCACCTGCAGATGCGATAGTGGAGACTATATCCTCAGTTGTTTTAATATCTGGATATCCTGCGATAGTATAACAGATTAAAGCTCGTTCATTTTTTTCTGATAACTGCTGAAACTTCTTTATTAATCGATTATTTTCCTGACTTCTTAGCATATTTTTTATTATCCTTTCTATTTTTCGTGTACGCTTGAATAATTTTTATATCTTTATCTCCACGTCCTGATAATGTTACCACAATACTTTCATTTTTTTTCATTGTCTTTGCAAGTTTCATCGCATAATGAATGGCATGAGAAGGTTCTAGAGCTGGAATTATACCCTCTAAACGTGATAACGTTAGAAAAGCTTTAACTGCATCTTCATCTATGCAATCTATGTATTTGACTCTTTTAATATCCTTTAGTAATGCAAGTTCTGGTCCAACACCAGGGTAATCCAAACCAGCAGAAATACTATGAGTATCAGTTACTTGACCGAATTTATCCTGCAAAAGATAAGTCAACATCCCGTGTAAAATACCTTCACTCCCTGCTGACAGGGTTGCAGAATGTTCGCCTGAACGTATACCTTTCCCTCCTGCCTCTATACCGTATAACAAAACATCATGATCGTCTAAGAAAGGATAAAAAGTACCCATTGCATTACTACCTCCGCCAACACATGCGACAATAGCATCTGGTAATTGTTTAGAAAAATGCTGCATCTGCATTTTTATTTCTTTTCCAATTATGCTCTGAAAATCTCTAACTATCATTGGATACGGATGAGGGCCTACTACTGAACCAATTAAATAATAGGTAGTATTAACATGTGTTATCCAATCACGTAATGCTTCATTAATAGCATCTTTTAAAGTCCTCGTCCCAGATTCAACAGAATGAACATCTGCACCAAGCAATTGCATTAGAAAAACATTTAGTTCTTGTCTTTGAACATCTTTTGAACCCATATACACTTCTGCGTTCAAACCAAGGACCGATGCCGCAATAGCGGTTCCCACTCCATGTTGACCTGCACCAGTTTCAGCAATAATCCTCTTTTTCCCCATTCGTCTTGCTAGCAGAGCCTGACCGAGAGTATTGTTAATCTTGTGAGCTCCACCATGTAAGAGATCCTCTCTTTTTAAAAAGATCTTAGCACCACCTATATGTTCAGTAAGATTTTTTGCGAAATAAAGCGGGGTCGGACGACCAGCGTATTGATTTAGATAATATGAAAGTTCATCCTGAAACTCAGAATCATATTTATATTTCTCATAGGCTAATTCTAACTCTCTTACAGCTATCGCAAGGGTTTCTGGAATGTATTTTCCACCATACTTGCCAAATCGTCCCTCGATAGGATACTTCGTATGCATATTTATCTCAGCCCAGAATATAACAATAGTTAGGGGTATTAAGTCATTATCGGTTCCATCAATTAAATGGAAATATAAAGATCTCTTAGCTTGGACATAACATCCTTTGATTCCATAATACTAGTTCCTATCAAGAAGGCATCAACTCCTGCTTTTTTTAGATATTGAATTTCCTTCGCTGTACTTATTCCGCTTTCGCTAATAATAACATTGTTTCCTTTATCATATTCATTAAGCAATCTTTCAGTATTGCTAATGTCGACTGATAGATCATTTAAGTTACGATTATTTATTCCGATTAATCCTTCATGTCCACTCTTGTTAAATTTCAATATCTCGTCAAATTCTTTTTCGGAATGCACTTCTACGAGAACTTGCAATCCTTTTTTAGAAGCGTATTCACTGAACTTCTCTATGCTGCCTTCAGATAAATTCTGATCAAATATTGCTTTTATCAATAATACGCAATCAGCCCCTACATATTTTGCAGCGTCTATCTGAACTTCGCTAACGATTATGTCTTTCATTAGCAGTGGAACGTTAACTGTTTTTCGAACTTTAGCCAAATAATCAATCGAGCCGTCGAACAAGTATGGTTGTGTCAAAATTGATAAGCCTATTGATCCTGCTGCTACCATTGAGTATGCTAATTGAATAGGGCTA
>JAICSL010000115.1 GCA_025936955.1 Nitrososphaeraceae archaeon | reverse complement strand
CAACTGTGCCATCTCCTCCGTATGAACACTTCAATATTGAGACCGGTATGGATCCGTTTGGAGTTTTTAGAACGGTAGATTATGGCGATGTAGTTGTTTCTCCTGGAGATGTTGTAGAGTCGCTCCGAAGAATGACAGATAAAGTAAAGGAAGTCCTTGATATAGATGGAATTCCGATAATTCTTGGAGGCGACCACTCAGTTACCTTTGCGAACGTTCGAGCTTTTGCCAAAAAATATAAGAATATCGGTATGATACATATTGATACTCATGCTGACTGTGCTCCTCAGGGACTTTGTGGTTTCAAATATGACCATGGGGCACACATTAGAAGAATTATGGAATTAGGCTGCCTTAAGGGTAAAAACTACACATTGATTGGGCCTCATGGCTACTGGCCAGGACCCGACCTTTACAAATGGATGGCAGATCAAGATTTTCAATGGTTTACCATGCTCGACGTAGAAGAGCTAGGGATTGATCAAATTGCAAAGGAGGCAGCAGACAGAGCTAATGATAATGTAGATGCAGTTTACGTAAGCTGGGATATTGATACCTTTGATCCAGCATATGCTCCTGGAACAGGTGAGCCAGAACCAAACGGATTGACCTCCAGAGAGGGTATGAAATTAATGCGACTATTATCTACTTCCTTTGATCCAGATAAATTTGCATTTGATTTAGTCGAAGTTGCACCAAATTACGATGTCAGCGATCAAAGCTCGTATAATGGTGGAATTACTTCTGGTCTAGCAAATAGGTTAATTACAGAATTGCTAGCAGGATTGGCCATTACAAAGAAGGGTGAGACTCAAGGAAACCCCGTAAGGCCAAAGTTCTACCGAGGGACCGGACATACTTATGACTTTGGAAAGCCAAGGGCAAAACCACCAAGGAGATCCAAAAAGGAATAACATATGATTTGTCTCAAAGCTCAGATAAAGGGAGAACCGGATGTACCTCCCATTATTAGAGTTTTTGAGTATGCTAACAGTTCTGATGAGGTTATTTTTTATAATTCAGTAGAAATTATTAGAGAAAAAATTACAAAGAGATTGAAAATTAATACAAATGAGGCTCTTGTCGTTTTTTGTGCTTATGTGGTTGATCAATTACGTGCTCGCAAGTCTGTTAACTCTATTAGGAAAAATGCGTCTAAAATCTTATCGAACCAAGATGTGATGATAGGAGTTCCTGAAACCTTGAGAAAAATAAAATTCGAAGCACGGGTTGATAAACTAGCAAAGAAGGAAATAATGTTCAATGAGCCGATCCCTGTAACCGGCAGCTACATCTTAACAGAGAAATCAATACAAAAAATCGACAATAGCAAATAGCGATAGTAACAAAATAGATTACAGAACATTATGTCACTACTTACTTCTTGGTACCCATTATTGAAAGAAGAACTGTAGATATTCTAACTATATGGTAGATAGACCAGAATCTCGGAGTTGTAAATAGCATGGCCGTTAGATGTCTTTATTGATTAAGTGCCACAGTTAGTAGGTTCTTTGAGGGTGATTATATAAAATAAGGCAGGTCTAATAAAATATTATGTAAATGGTTCGATTATATTGTTATTTTTAACACTTGAAAATCAGTTGATAGATCTGACAAGCAAAAAGGAGTTTTTCTAGTTATCGTGATTTAAAATGACTGTCATCATGACGTTTTGTAGCAAATTCTATCCTATTGCAATTCATTATCATATTCGCCGACTGAAAATCAACAACGGAATACAACAACGAAAGATGAAAGAAATATAATTTACAATATTAATATTGATGGAATTAAAAATTATTTTTCAGAATATACGTCGTCATATTATCGTCAAAAAATCGTCAGATCACCGTCAGGTGTTCGTCATATGCTCGTCAGATCACCGTCAGATGAATATTTACTCATAAAATTAATCAGTTCTTTCAGTACTATAGAGTGGAATTGTATCGATTGATGCGGAGCTAGCCTAGAGGCTCTAAGAATAATTCATAAGAAATTGCCTAAAGTTATTATTCATATAGAAATATGATTAAGAAAAGACTTATATAATATTATGACATTCTATTACTATAGAAGAATCATTATGGGTGCAAGAATTCCCGAGACCATTAGGAAACAAGTACTTGTGGAATGGCTCGCCGGTATTACACGTGATCAAATTGCGAACAACAATAAGATAGGCACGGGAACAGTGAGTGGGATTATTAAGGGCTCGAGAAGAACGAAAAAAAGGTTCTAAAGAAGATGAATTTCTGTTAATCAGAGAACTAGCATTAATACTAAAGAAAGAAGGAATTGGTGTAAATTTATTTGCATCTTCAATAAGACTAAAAAAAAGACTTGTAGCGAATGATCTGAACGAGGAACAAATCGAAACGTTTCTTGAAAGTCTCGACACTTATTGTTTCAAAAGGCAATGCAGTAATGAAGAATTCATCAAGCTGATAAATGAGCTCTCAGTATATTCGAGGAGCTATGGAATACCGCTAGAGAGATTAGGAGCGCATATAATGAAATTACAAAGGTACTTGACTCAACTAAAACTGGAAATTGAAAACATTAGAAATAGAAAAGATCAGGCATTAATTGATCATAATATCACTATTGACCAACTCGAGGAATACGAAAGAAGTAAACCATTGATTTGTAAGATTGATGAGTTAAGAGATAGAATAAAAAGCTTGAGTTAATAATAAATTAGACTATTACTTAGCTAAAGAACAATATAATAGATACATCGAAAAATATGATTGGTCCATACCAGAAGGAGATCTGACTAAAATTGCTGTTCATTATTCTCATTTCCGGTCGATGGATAAGAAGTCACAGGTTAAAGAAATTTTTGATATCGCAAAAGGTTTCATTAATCATCCTGCAGAATATATAGATGTCATAGAATCTATCCAAAAGCGTCGATCTATAAATCACAGGCTTCTATAAAAAAGACGAAGCAAGCATACAAGCAATAAAAACAAAAATTTATTGTATATTCTGATAACCCTCTAAGGACTTGCTGAATGTTTAAATCAACAGTTGTTAATCTCTGATGGAAAATAGTCACGAATAACTGTATCTACTAGATAAGTTAATATCTGAAGAAACTTGAAAGAAAACACTAAATTTGCTTGATCATATATTGTTATCAGAATGGTATCTTTGCTGCTAACCGCGATATTAGCAATAATTGCCATACTGGTGGCAATAGGATTGTTATTAGGTGGTGTGATGATAGAACCATTTATTGTATTGTAGCAATATGATGCTGACACCAGAGAATAACACTAGTGTAGGGTTATACTTCTCAATAGTACAACAGTACATGATCCATAAAATTTCACTTATTCTATATTATGGTAACAAGAACAAAACACGGGCCTGTAGCCGGTTTGCTTAATATTTTTTAATAATAGTGATGCCCAGGTCGCTGCTTTCTTCCCAACTGGTCAAAGTAGTGATCATGCTTTTTATCTCCTCCACGATGAGAATGCCTTGTGCCATCACCGTGAGTATGAGTATACATTACAGGTTTTGCCATTAGTACATCATCTACGCGGAGCAACAGATTTGTAACTTCGACAGCTGTTTTGAGTATCTGCTCTTTGACTATATAGGGTTCAATAACATTTTGAGAAAACATTTCTTCGATATTGCCATTTATTGCATCTATTCCATAACAGAGAATTTTTTCATCGGTGGGTTTGAAATATTGATGCTTTGATCTGATTTCAAGAACTGCATCCATAGCATTCATGCCTGCATTTTTTGCAATAATCAGAGGAATTTGTTCAAGTGAGTCAGCAAATTTTTGAACTACAATTTGTTGACGGCCACTAATTAAATTTGCTTTTCTTCTGATAATATACGCAATTATTGCTTCTGTGGAACCTCCACCAGCAACAACGGCTGGTCTTATAATGAAATCTTTTAGGACTGATAAGGCATCTAAAATGGAACGGTGAAATTCATCAAGAGCTCTTTTTGAATTAGCTCTGAGCAAAAGGGTTACAGATTTAGGATTTTCGCATCCATCTACAAATACCATTTTATCACCTCCAACTAACTTCTCGTATACTTTTTCAGCATAGCCCAGATCTTTGTCAGAAATTGCTTCTATGTCCCTAATTATTTTAGCTGCAGTTGCTTTTTGGATCCATTGCATATCATTTTCTTTTACTCTACGAATCGAAATAATTCCTGCTTTAGAAAGAAAATGCTGTGCAAGAAGCCCAATACCTTTCTGAGATATTACCACATTGGCTCCAGAACTAATTATATTTTGAACTCTCGATCTTACTATGAAATGCTCTTTGTTCAAATATGATTTGATCTGATCTTGGGAAGTTATATTGATCTCTGCATCTATTCTTGGTTTCCTGATTTCCAAATCTTCATTGATTAGTAGAATTCTTGCATTTTCAATTATGCGAGGCATTGCGAAATTATCAATTGTTTTATCAATTACTATTCCTCTGATAAGTTGTGTAGACGATATGTTTCCGGTTTTCTCTTCAATCTTTATATCATCAATCTCAACTCGATTATTGGTAAAATCAGCAATTTTATGAACTGCTTCCACTACAAGTTTAGCAATCATATTTTCTATATCATTTTGGGAAGAATTATTTTGGTAATTACCATTTTGGCCTTCATTAACAGCCCAATAGGAGATTGCCTTTGATCTCAAACATGTGGCAGCAATCTTATACATAACTTCAAGATCATAATTGTTAAATCTTTGAGTAATAGATTGTAGAATTTCAAGTGAGAGTTCTAATGCTTTAAGGTATCCATCTATTATAATGTTCGGGGCAATTCCTAAATCAAGTAATTTTTCAGCATTTTCTATGAGTGCCCCTGCTAAAAGCACCACAGAGGTTGTCCCATCTCCCACTTCATTATCCACTGCATTTGAGGATTCTATCAGGACTTTGGCTGCAGGATGCTCAACATCAATTTTGCGTAGTATAGTAGCACCATCCTTTGTTAAAGTTTCTTCACCCAGAATATCAATAAACATCTTTTCCAAACCTCGAGGTCCAAGAAGGTTTTTAACAAGATCAGCAATTAATCTAGCAGCAAGTAAATTGTATCTCCTGGCCTGCTGGCCATTGGTTCGTTTTACGCCCTCGCCAAACAATTGATTTGGGTTTGGTTTCACAAGTCATGATGAAAATGAATTGTCCATATAAAAGGATCATTTTAATGATTAATAGATCATTTTACAATAGTAGAAAGGACAGAACAAGCAAAGCAAAAAGGTGTTTTGCATTATATTAAAATGGATAAACACATTTCTTAAATATGTGGCTGAAAATACAAATTATTCATATCGTACACGTAAAATAATTTGATGTCCTATCGTTAGTTGATAATGCTCTTCAAATGATAATACTTGTTTTATCTTAAAGCAAGAGTTCTAATCGTATTTACAATGCGTCCAGTAAGGGATTTTATTTTGTCATTTGAATTGGATAATATCCTTATGATGGCACCGCCCTCATTTGGCAAGGTGGAAAACCCCGTGTGGCCAACTTGGTTATCTTTGATAGCTTTGTCTATTTTGTAATCTATTTTTTCATATCCTATTGAGTTTGTAATAATATAGATCGTAGACCAAATAGTTTTCTTGTCAAATAGAAGATCAAATTCTTCTCTGGTATGTATTGACGGTTGGATGTTCGTTGAGTCTACAAAGATTATATTGTCATTCTTATCATAACATCTTGTCCGGAGAAAACAAGTATCAAAGTTAAAGATTTCTCCAGATGCGACACGTCCAGCAGCTATGGTTTCAGAATATATTATAGTTGAATTTGATCCAATCTTTATATTCACTTCTTGATAAAATCTGGACGATCTGTAAGGAATTATTTGCTCTGGTATGAACTCTAAATAGCCTCTATCTTCAAGAGATATATTGATCTTCTGTGAAGCGTATCCACTTTCCATTTTGTATATTTTGGTTGCTGCTTGGGTAGTAATATGGGAGCAGGTTTTATCGTGGGCTATGATTTCAATTTCATACTTGTCGCCTTGCAGTACACCACCAGCCGACGACATCATGTATATGTAGGCCATTCTAGGAAAGGATGAGTTGGAATATAATGCCTTCTGAACAAGAAGTGGTGCCTTGCTCT
>JAICSL010000075.1 GCA_025936955.1 Nitrososphaeraceae archaeon | reverse complement strand
GAGATGAGGAATACAACAAGTGCAGGGACTAGCGAAGATTATGATAGGGAAGTACGTAAGGACTATACAGACAAATCTGATCCTATGAGAGAACATGATTTTATTTGTTGTATGGCTTGTGTATCATTATGTACTTCTCAAGCAATTAAAGTCGATCAGTTCAATCTAGAAATCCATGAAGACTTCAGGAACTTTCAACGAAGACTAGCCTAAAGGCAGTTTGTCACCCACATTCTCCTTATTTTACTAGACTATGTAATGAAATGGTCATGATAATGTATTGAGTGGTAGAATAGATTTTGACGAACCAATAGTCTAGCTTATCGAGAGATTAAAATCAGAACATCGTATTTTTGAATCTAAAATAGCAGAAATCCATGATACCATTATCAATAATAACATTGTACATGCAATAGAAACAATACGAAGCGTGACTGATAAAGTGACTCCTAACGCAGTAGAAGAAGAAACCAGACTTATGCGAGATATTTTGCAAAAGACAAAAGATGAATCTCCTGAATGTTCCAGAATTATGCAAGAATTTAATTAGTAAGGGATTTTTTAAAACAAACTTGTAGTAATTGAAAATATGCCAAATTTTAAAATTGTTTCTCAACATGTATACTTTATAGTAGGAAATTACAATAGATTGTTTAACTTTTGAGTATTTAAAAAACTTCTTTCAACTTGTAAAATTAGTATAATCGTCACTAGATTTGAAACAGAAATAAAATAAAATAAAATAAGATTCGCATTATAAATAACATTGTCAAACACGTATCAAACAACAGTTAATTTGCCTAATTTGTACTTATTTTTGGTAAAATATGTACATAGATCTGTCAATTAGGTTACTTAAACCACTTATAGATATCTGCACCTAACTTAGAAAGAGATAGGATATAATGCCCACAATAATAGAGATTCTTAAATCAATTTCTGATAGTAAATCTCTGGTTATTTTCAATATGATAGCTCATTCGTCAACTAGTACCAGTGATATACTTAATACCAAAGAAAAATTTTCACGAAAGCAATATTATTCAAGATTATCTGCCCTAACTAAAGCTGGTTTGGTGCGAAGAAAAAGTGGTAGATATTTCCTTACTTCGTTAGGTAAAATAATTCATAATACTCAGTTATCGGTTGAAAATGCAGCGAATAGTTACTGGAAGCTAAAAGCGGTTGATTACGTTTTGATGTCTAATAATTTTCAATTACCAAGACAAGAGATAGTTAAGATTGTTGATATTTTGGTGCAGGATCCTAAAATCAAAGAGATAGTACTTGCACAATTTAATTCTTCATTCTCTTGATGATAAGAGGTATTTGGATAATACTAATGATAATAGCAGAAGAACAACAACAAGCTTTAGACATTACTAGTTTACTAAAACTTGAGTTTTATTAACATGTTACCAATTGACTTTAAAAAGCCATCTAGGATGTAACAAGATAATTATATTGGAGAGAAATCAAAAAGCTTTTTGGCAGTTACGAAAATGGAAGTCTAATCAACTATAATGGTAATATTGATATAAGTCAAAGCACATTGTGATTAATCTGCAACACAGCATCTATGAGTCTCTTATTTGGGGATTTATTGCTAGTTTTCCTCTAATTATAGGATGTATAGTTGCATTATTTGTAAGTCTTCCCAAGAGTATAATTGGCGCTATTATGGCATTTGGCAGTGGAGTTTTAGTAGCAGCATTAACATTTTCTCTAATTGAAGAAGCCTTCAATTTGTCTCAATCAATAGCACCAGTAATTATTGGTTTTATTCTTGGAGGAGTCTCATACAGTGCAGCAAATCGCATTCTTGACAAGAAATCCAGTGGACGTAGAGTTTCTATTAATAGTACTACTGTGAGCTCAGGTACAGATAACAATGTTAGAAACAGAAAGAGATATCATGGCGAAAATGCAGGCGGTGGTAAATCTACATCTGGATTATCATTACTTGTCGGATCAGTCATGGATAATATACCTGAAAATATGGCTTTAGGAATTTCTTTAGTAACAGGAGGAGCTGTAAATATTGTTCTTATAGCAGCTATTTTTATCTCAAACTTTCCAGAAGGATTAGCTTCAACTGAAGGTATGAAGATAAATGGAAGAAGCAAAAAGTACATACTTGCGTTATGGTCTATTGCTGTAATAATAGGAACTATATCTACTACTATAGGTTTTGCTGTGTTGTCTAGGGCCAGTCCATTCGTGATAGCGATAGCAATGTCTTACGCTGCTGGAGCGATCCTTGTTATGTTATCTGAATCAATGATACCTGAAGCCTTCAAAGAAGGTGGAAGCAGAATAGGGCTAGCGGCTTTGGCAGGTTTTGCAATTGCATTTATGCTGGGAAGGTTAGGAGGAGGATAAGGTCATGAGGGTGATAACATTCAAAAATGAAAAACATGCTAACATAATAATATCTCACCTTTTTCCTTTTACTTTGATTTTTACAAGGATATTTTCAGTTTTAGTTGCTTCATTAGATTACATCAGATAGTTGAATGCTAAGCTTATCATTAGTAATTCAATTGTCATTGTTTTGTCACAGATTATCTAATCAACAAAGTTATCATCTAACAATATACGATTCCTCGAGTAGTCGACATTAATCGATATAATGACAGGAACATTAGTTGATTCTTTTGCCTTTTGCAAGATATCACGAAAATCTTCAGTAGATTTGACATCATAACCTATTGCACCAAAGCTTTGAGCAAGTGTGACAAAATTTGGATTATTAAATCTTGTAAAAGCACTTTTTCCAAATTCATCTATTTGTTTTAAGGAAATCATACCATAGCTACAGTCGCACCAGACAATTATTATGATGGGTAATTGTAGACGAACAGCTGTTTCAATTTCCTGCACATTCATTAGAAACGCTCCGTCTCCACACATTGCAATAACTCTCTGCTTTGGTCTTGCTAGCTGGGCTGCAATTGCCCCCGGAAGTGCAAAACCCATTGAACAAAATCCATTAGTGATTATGCAAGTATTCGGAGTAAATGTCTCAAAGACCTTTGCAATCCATAGCTTATGGGCTCCTACATCAGAAATAACAATGTCATTTTCGTCAAGAGCTTTCCTAACTTCTTGAAGTAATTTTTGAGGCTTTATTGGATAAGAAAAATCTTCATTAAATCTATTGGTCCTCCATACTATTTCTTGCTTTATTGTTTTAAAAAGATGTGGAACTTTGTCGGTTTGATTGAGTTGGCCCAAATCGTGATTTCCTGTCCTCTTTTTGTTCTTTTGTAGCTCCTCTAAGATAGCATCTATAGTGTATTCAATATCTGCTGCAATTTCAACCGTAGGAGGGTAGTATGTATCTACTTCAGCATAAGTAAAATCAATATGAATAATTTTCTTATTTAGATCTCTATTCCAATTTTTGGGGCTATATTCTACTAGGTCGTAGCCTATAGCAATAACCAAGTCAGACTCTTTCATTGCAATCTGGGAGTGGTCGGCCTCTTTGATACCAATTGTTTGCAAATGTCTCTTAGATTTATCTGAAATTATGCCTTTTGCCATAAACGTGTTCATTGAGTACATTCCAGTACTTTCTACAAATCTCCTCAAGCAAATGCTTGCATTACCTCGTATGACACCATTTCCTAATAGCAACAAAGGTTGCTCTGCTTCCGCAATCATCTTTGCAGCTATTTCCACGAGTTTATGAGGTGGCATTGGCCTTGACAATTGAGTTTTTTTTATCGGTTCAATGCTAGAATTCTGTTTTGCTATATCACGTGGTAATACAAGGTGTACTGAGCCTGCTTTCTCTTCTGTTGAAATCTTAAAAGCTCTTCTCATAATTTCTGGAATGCTATCAGCATTACGAATTGACCAACTCCATTTTGTTATAGGTTTGAACATGGTTACAGCGTCCATGTTTTGGTGAGATTCTTTATGTAACAGATGAGTATCAGTTTGAGCTGTTATTGCTAATGTAGGAGATCTATCCATATTTGCATTTGCAACTCCTGTTGTCAGATTTGTAGCACCTGGACCTAATGTTGAAAGGCAAACTCCAACCTTTTGCGTTATTCTGCCATAAACATCAGCCATAAAAGCTGCTGCTTGTTCATGTCTTACAAGTATGAATTTGATTTTCTTTGATTCTACCAGCGACATAACAAGATCGTTTGTTTCTTCTCCGGGCAGCCCAAAAATGTATTCGACGCCCTCATCCTCCAAGCATTTTACGAAAAGATCTGATGCCTTCATTATATGGTTATCGAGTCCTTATTCCTTGATTATCAGTACACATTAAGAATGAACTATGCAATTACCTGTGTATTTTATAGGATATTTGAAAATCCGTTTTTGTCACATAATCTGCATTGATTGTCACTGACCTTAAATGCTTTAATTTACTCTTGAAGTAATTATGAGAATAGTAATAATAAAAAAATAATTGCATCATTGTTCACTTGTAATATATGAAAAATAGTTTAGTATTTCATATAGGGTAGAAATCTAGAGGTTTGTTTACTCTCGTAACAAATCCATAAGTAAGTATTCCGAATCCTATTACACCGGTGACAATAAATACTATTTCCAAGTCAATAGGTAATACATCTTTGATATGAGGTGGATTAGTTGGCGAAGTTACTCCGGCGTTCAGGTCTTTTACCACTTGTGATCCATAAAATATAGCACCGACAAAACCTATTGATGCTATTACTATTCCTATAACAATAATAATCCAGTTACCTTTGGGTATTGGATTTGTGTTGCTAGCGCTGTTGTCTGATGTTAATGACTCTTTTTTTCTTGCTATTCTTCTTGTTAAGAATTTGTTATTAATAATCAGTCCCAAGTGAGTTCACATTAGAGAGAACGGCTTATTTAAAAATAAAATTTGTGTATTAAATGCACTTGTTGTTCATCATTTGCATTTGTTTGCAATCATAAACGCATTAGCCAAAAAATAAACTGGAATATGAGTTGGAGGTCACTTAATATTCCATATGCTTGTTGGGGTAGGGTATTAAAAACTGCATTCATATGTATGAAAAATGATATTCGTCAGCGTAGCCGACAAGGGCAACCACAATATTTACCTGCAATTTCCAATACATGCTAAATTAGAAGTTCCTTAATCATTTCTAACGTTAACCTAGGACTTGATACATACTGATTATCATGATCATATCATCTGTTATCATACCTGTTTTCTTGAATAATATGGATTTTTGGCTTTCTCTGGATCTGTTCCCTTTTATGAATACCTCTATAGTAACATCAAGTGTTTCGTTTCGATATTGTCTTGTAGTAATATCATATCTATTAGAGTGTCACAATGTAGACTCTATACAGCTATCAATTTAGTTGATGCTCTTGCAGCTAGTTTCTTTTGCCTGTATACGAATGCTAATGATTTTTATTATATGTTATAAGCAAATATTATAGGCTATGGTTAATGATAGAAAAATATTTCTGGATCGTCTGCTATTGTCTGTTGGTTGCAGCCTAGTGATTATTTGTTTGTTTAGCATTTTCGTTATATTTCTAATCGGTTCTATAATACACATGCTATTCGTCGCGGTAACGGCATTGTACATCAGGAGGAAGCGATCAAACAGATTTGCATTTAGCAATAAAACAAAGAGACGAGAACGACAAATAATGGCTACAGAAGATAGGAAATTGAAATATATTTGCTTATTATGTGCATCAGAAGTATTTGACAGATCTTGCAAATCGTGCGGATCACATATGAAAAAACCTGTATTCTAGATTATCAGCCTGTGCTTTGTGATTTATACATTGAATCAGGATTATTGCCATAGATCAGAACTCAAGAAAAGAATTAAATTATCTTTTCTGAATTTGGTTTCCACGAACATTTTTAAATAATAGAACCTGCACTTTATATGGTTATTATTTACTCTTTATTCATTACAATATTATTATTGCGAAATTTTCCTAGTCTAATTTCAATAATGATTCTAATAGCATCAATCACTACCTTAAATACTCATGAAAGAGAATATCTAAAGAACATTCCTTTCTCTGGGACTTGTTGAAGTGAATAAGACTTATCTAGTTATGATAGCACATTCATGACGACTGTGTTTATTTAACCCCTTATAGTTAGAAGATATCAATAAAATCAAAAGTCTCATATAAAAAGTGAAGGAAATGAAATCTAATATCATACTTACGAAATTATCAACGCCCATTAATATTGGTATATCTGTTTAATTCCAATATATCTAACCAATTGATTTTCATTAAGTTAATATCTACATTCCATTCCTTTTTTTTGTTGTAAAGTTCTTTTGAATGTTCTATTCTAATAAGATTGCTGACTAGATTCCTTGTTGATATTATTATTATCTTCTTTTGCTCTCTCTTTTTCTGTAGATTGTTTATCTTTTTGTTCGCTCTGAATATGTACTTCCTCCTTGGGTAATAGGTGTCTCTTAATCATTGTAACATCTGGTTTGTATATCAAGTCCAATGTCCAATCACCCATAACCTTTAACTTCTTCTTTATAGTCGGGAGTTTGCTGAGATAATATGTACGCCATATCCACCATGCCAGAAATCCATGAAATTTTAAGCCAAATAATGTGGCAACTCCGGTTCGTTTTCCAATTTCTGCCATCATTCCTTTTGTTTTATAATCAAACTTTACTTTCTTATTTTGTTTTCCTTCGATGTCACAGATGATATTTTTCGCGGTAACCGTTCCCTCCCTAATGGCGTGTTGAGCCGTAGGAGGATACGGTTTTCCTGTATGTGGATTTACTATAAAGGCACAATCGCCTAGTGCATAAGCTTCTTTTTCATATCCTTTAACTTCCAAATAATTGTTAACTACTATCGCATGCCTTTTGTCATGTTCACACGAAAGACTAGCAGTCAGATCAGTAGATGTTACGCCTGCGGACCAAACAATTGTATGACAAGGTATGATCCTACCATCGTCTAATCTAGCAGTATTAGAAGTAGCTCCTACTACCTGTTTATTCATTATAAATTCTACGCCTTTTGTTTTTAATCTTTCCATCGACCATTTTCCTAATTGGTCATCTATTTCTTCTAATATTTTGTCAGTAGCGCACACGAGTAAAACTTTGACATCTGACATGTAGATATTTTTGTAATATGACTGAGTAGTTTCTCTTATAAAATCATTTAATTCGCCTACAGTCTCAATACCGTTAAACCCTCCTCCTACTACAATAAAAGTCAGTAGACTTTTTGTTAATGATCTGTCTTCTCTTTCAATATTTGCTTGCTCAAGTATGTTTAATATGTGATTTCTTATACTAATAGCGTCATCTATACTCGTCATAGTAAATGAGTGATTTTTGACGTCTGTCATACCAAAGAATCTTGTTTCACTTCCAAGTGCTATAACCAGGTGGTCATATATCAGTGTGTGTTCTTTCCATGCAGCAGATTCAGATATTTTACCGATTGGGTGTCTTACAATGATGTGTTTATTTTTCAAGTCTATTGATTCTATATCGGCTTGATAAAAATTGGCCTTATTACAAAAAGATCTAATCGGGGTCACGATATGTCTTG
>JAICSL010000363.1 GCA_025936955.1 Nitrososphaeraceae archaeon | reverse complement strand
GGGCAAGACAAGCAGCACCATGCGTAGTATTCTTTGACGAAATAGATTCTATTGCACCTACAAGAGGAGGATTAGGAGGGATGGAAGGAGGAGGAGAAGGGATGGGAGGAATAAATACAAGAATAATGTCACAGCTTCTCACAGAGCTAGATGGTATAGAGCAGTTGCACGGAGTAGTTGTTCTCGCGGCAACTAATAGGGTTGATATGATTGATCCCGCATTGCTGAGACCAGGACGATTTGATAAGATTATATTTGTACCCAAGCCAGATAGAACCACAAGACAAAAAATTCTGGAAATTTATACAAAAGGTAAACCCATAAGTCATGATGTGGACTTGAACAGGATAGCAGAGATAACGGAAGGATTTAGTGGAGCTGATATATCAGCGATTGCTAATACTGCAATATCGCTTGTATTGCATGAATATCTGCAAAGGTATTCTACGCCAGAAGAAGCAGCAAAACATGCTTCTGAGGCATTCATATTGATGCAACATTTTGAAGATGCAGTAACTAAAATAAAGACACAGAGAGAAATGAAATCTAAAGAGGGGATAGCTCTATCACAATATATGTAGTAAGGGCTTGAACAACATTAGCGGGCAAGGATAGCAAAACCATATCTTTTAATTAACGATGATTCTTTATTTGACCGTCATGTTCTGCTTTTTCAATGAATCCAAGAAAATGATAAAATGTCATTAATATAACAGAACTAATAGCAAGATATGCCATTACGTCTCAATGAAGAAAAGAAGCACTCATAAATGGATCTGTGCAATAAAGGAATACCTTATAGTGATCTGTAACTGAAATGGAGGTAATGGGATTCGACCCATGATTGCCAGTTATGGATATTTCTCTCAATGGCAGAAATCACTCTGATCCTGAACTGAACACCAATCGGCCTGCTATAACTATTGCAAATGCTGCATTGGTAATATTCGATCTCTCATACTCTAATTGAAGTACTAATTCCTCTTAGCAGATCAAAGCCAAAAATTCCTAGAACTGTTTCTGCAGCATCAAGTGTCACTTCTTTGTACTTTTCCTTATCATAGTGAGGCAAATCAATGATATGATTAAAACAGCAATCTCCGTTACTTATGATATCTTCACGTTTGTATTCTTGAACATCCCATATCCAAAAGGGTTTATGCTCTAGTCTTTCAAAGAGTTTGCTCTGCTTTTGTGCTGTTGCTTCTAAGTCAACCCTTTTCTTTAGGTCTTGAATATCACTAGTTATGATTTAGTAAGATAAAGTTTTAGCATTTTCTTTGAATACTGTTATTGATTGTAGCGAGTGAGATAATAGAATTTAATTAAGTATAGTTCATATGTCAGCGATGGTAAAGTAATTCTATCATCAGCTCAATTAAGTCACAGTATAGAATTCTGCTTGTAGATGATGAACCAGATATTACTTTGTCTATAAAAATAGGTCTAGAAGAACACAAAAAACAAATCTTCGTAGTTGATACGTTTAATGATCCTCAAGAAGCATTATCAAATTTCAAAGCTGGATTATATGATCTGTTACTTATTGATATAAAGATGCCAAAAATGAATGGTTTCGAGTTATATAGAGAGATAGAAAAGATAGACGATAAAGCAAAGGTTTGCTTCATTACAGCATTTGAAGTATATTACAAGTCATTAAGGGAACTATTCCCAACTGTGAAGGTAGATTGCTTTATTAAAAAACCGATTAGAACTGATGATTTGGTAGAAAGAATAATGATGGAACTTGTTACTTCTTAACTCTTAACTCTTAACTGTGTGATGTAGCTCTATATGGGCTATTCTACTGCCAGTCGCTAAGTACCATCAAACTATTGCATAGGTTGTGTGTCATTATCTGACGATCAGAATGCACAATTTATAGCTGATGTAATAGAATTTGTAAAAGATATAATTCAGTCTCCCGGTAAAGATATTTGGCTTGTAGGTGGTGCAGACATAATCTCCATATTCTTAAATGCAGAAATGTTAGATGAAATCATTCTATCATTCCACCATATATCATTCTTAGTAAAAGTATTCCTTTTTTTAAAACTTGCAAATACAGCTGAACCTAAAGCTGGTAAAATCTATCCCTTATGAAAATGGATT
>JAICSL010000257.1 GCA_025936955.1 Nitrososphaeraceae archaeon | reverse complement strand
TTGAAAATGCTGTAAAAGAAGCCAAGTCCATTGGATACCCACTTGTTGCCAAAATTGTATCTCCACAAATTCTTCATAAAACAGATGTAGGTGGGGTGAAAATCGACCTTAAAAATGAAGAAGATGTAAAATCTGCATTTAATGATATGTATAAACGACTTTCAACAGAATACAATGTAAAAGGTGTATTACTTGAAAAAATGGTTCCAAAAGGAGTTGAAATGATTGTAGGTTTACAAAACGACTCTCAATTCGGACCTGTTATAATGGTTGGACTAGGCGGCATCTTTACCGAACTTTTTAAAGATGTTTCATTTAGAGTTCTGCCAATTACAAAGGAGGATGCCATGGAAATGATAGAAGAACTCCAGGGTAAAATGTTACTCAAAGGTTACAGGGGTTCTCAACCTATTAATTTGGATATGCTTAGTAATGCCCTTGTTAATATCGGGAAATTGGGATTTGATATTTCTTCTTATTATGAAAGCATTGATTTTAATCCTATTATTGTGTATCCTGATAGTTATTATGTAGCAGATGCAAAGATTTTACTAAGCGACAACCCTAGATATGACATTATTTCTACGGCACAACCAAATTCGGCCCATATGGATTTATTCTTCAATGCAAAATCTATTGCATTAATCGGTGCTTCCCCCGAAGTCGGCAAAGTTGGTAATTCAGTATTGGAATCATTAGTTAAGCATGATTATAAAGGAAAAGTTTTTCCTGTAAATGCAAAAGGCTATCCGGAAATAATGGGTTTAAAGGCATATAAAAGTCTGGATGATATTTTCGAACCAATTGATGTAGTAGTTGTTACTGTTGATCTCAAATTTGTTCCTGATCTATTGAAAATATGCGGACAAAAGAAAATTCACAATGTAGTTATAATTTCAGGTGGAGGCAAAGAATTAGGCGGCGAAAGGGCAGAAATAGAACAACAAATCAAAGATCTGTCTGGCCGGTTGGATATACGCATAATCGGACCTAATTGTATTGGAATGTTCAATGGAGAAAATAGGCTTGATTGTGCATTCCAAGGCCATGAGAGAATGCTAAGGCCTAAAAATGGAAATGTTGGGTTTCTTTCACAGAGCGGTACTATTGGTATTGCATTTATGGAGCACTCTGCACCATTTGGTATGAGCAAAATGATCTCTTATGGTAATAGATCGGATGTTGATGAAGCTGATATGATATGGTATTTATCTGAAGATCCTCAAACAAAAGTTATTGGCCTTTATGTTGAAGGACTTGGGGATGGAAGAAAATTCGTTAATACTGCAAAAAAAGTAATTTCTGAGAGAAAAAAACCAATTGTTGTCTTTAAAAATGGACGGACTACTAGAGGTGCAAAACAAGCTGCCTCACACACTGGTTCATTAGGTGGAACATATACAGTTGTCAAAGGAACTTTTTCTCAAAGCGGCATTATATCTGTAGATAGTTATGATGAGTTAACTGCATCAGTAAAAGCTCTTTCATGGCAGCCAGTTCCTAATGGTGGTAGAGTAGCAATGGTTACGAATGGTGCTGGACCAATCATAGCTGCTATCGATCAATTTGAAAGGCTTGGCTTAGAAGTAGCAAATCTTGCAGATCAAAGTATATCTGCATTCAAATCTTACTATCCTCCTACATATGTTATCGGTAACCCTTGTGACATTACTGGGTCAGCAAATGCTGCTGATTACAAGTTTGCAATCCAAACTTTTATGGATGATCCTAATGTAGATATTGTGATGCCTTGGTTTGTATTTCAGGACGACCCTCTTGAAGAAAACATTGTAGAAATTCTCTCAGAATTCAATAAACAAAGAAAAAAACCCATATTAATAGGTGCATTAGGCGGACCATTTACCCAAAAAATGGCAAATAGATTAGAAGAGAATCAAATTCCTGTATATTTATCTGTAAATACGTGGGTAACAGCAGCTGGCTCTTTAGCCAAATGGTCTCTTTTATCCAAACCGAAATAACAATTTTTTTTATTCCATTTATATTTGTTATTTGGAAAAACTTAATAGAGTTGATAACCTATTATATTATATCATGGAAAGTGCTCAACAAACTAAAGTAGTCGATGTGACTTTAAAAGCTGCCGAAAAAGTTATAGAATTTATGAAACAGGAAGGCAAAGATAATCTGTATTTACGAGTTTATGTTACAGGAGGAGGATGCTCTGGACTTTCATATGGGATGGGATTTGAAGAAAATCCTGATGAAGATGATATGGTTTTGGAACAAAACGGTGTCAAAATTTTAGTTGATAACTATAGTCAAAAATATCTAAAAGGAGCTAATGTAGATTATATTGAAAGTTTGATGGGTTCGGGATTTAAAATATCTAACCCTAATGTAACAAAAAGCTGTTCATGTGGACATTCATTCTCCACCGAATAACTTTTAAATCAATAACCTTATTTTTAATTTTTAGAAAACATTTTTTTATCAATTATAATAAAAAGAAATAATTAGCGTTTTATATCTTGTTGTTATTTAAGGCCACATGCCTCTTAGTTTTATAGCTTCTGCTACTCGTTGTACTGCTGATGCAATGCTTGCCGTACGCATGTTTGTATTATATTGTAAATGGGCATTATAAACATCCACAAATGCTTTTGTCAATATCCCATCGAGTCTTTCATTAACATAGTTTTCTGTCCAATATTCTCTTCTCAAATTCTGTAACCATTCAAAATACGATACTGTAACCCCTCCACTATTTGCAAGCACATCAGGAATTACTAAAACCTTATTTTGATAAAGGATATCATCTGCTTCTGGAGTTGTTGGGCCATTTGCGGCTTCAGCGATTATCTTGGTATTAATTTTTGAAGCATTGTCTTTTGTAATTTGATTTTCCAGGGCTGCTGGAATTAAGATAGTACATTCGGTTGTTAAAAGATCTTCATTTGTTATATCAGTTGAACCTTTAAATCCTATCACTGATTTGTTTGCATTTTTATACTTGATTAATTCGTTTGTTTTAAAACCATTTTTGTTTATTATGGCACCTTTTGTATCTGAAACAGCAATAATCTTTGCACCTTGTTCTTCAACTAGTTTCGCTGCAAATTGACCCGCATTACCAAAACCTTGAACTATAACTGTAGCATCATTCATTGGGATATTTAATTTTTTAGCTGCTTCTCTTACTGTAATAGATACACCCCTGCCTGTTGCTTCGGTTCTACCTAATGTTCCGCCTATAGATATTGGCTTCCCAGT
>JAICSL010000245.1 GCA_025936955.1 Nitrososphaeraceae archaeon | reverse complement strand
GTTGTGATGAATAAATCACCTACTTTAGCTGCTTTTATCATCGGTGCTACAGAATAACCGTCCAATTTAGCCTTTAAAGCTGCTATTGAATTAACTTCAGTAACAATGACGTTTCCTCCCATGCCTGATGCACGTCTTGCTATCCCCTTACCAACATGTCCATATCCTGCTACAACTATATTCTTTCCTGATAGTAATACATTTGTTGCTCGAATGATTCCGTCTAACGCAGATTGTCCAGTGCCATAAATATTATCAAAATCATGCTTGGTTTCTGC
The DNA here is from genome assembly GCA_025936955.1 of Nitrososphaeraceae archaeon. GTDB lineage: Archaea > Thermoproteota > Nitrososphaeria > Nitrososphaerales > Nitrososphaeraceae > JAICSL01. The sequence continues at coordinate 3,105 of JAICSL010000245.1, read as the reverse complement.
ATCATTAACAGCCATTATGGGATACATCAAAGTACCCGAATTTTCCATGGCACGAAGTCTGATTACTCCTGTTGTAGTTTCCTCTGTACCACCATAGATATGTTCTTTGACCTTAGCGCCTACCTTATGCATCTCTACAGTGAGGTCAGCACCATCATCAATGGTGATATTAGGTCTGATTTTCATAGATGAATGAATGTCTTCATAATATTGTGATGTAGATACACCACGACTTGCAAAGACAGATACAGATTCGTTTTTTGCTAGGGATGCCGCAACATCATCTTGGGTACTTAATGGATTGCAACCAGACCACGATATTTCCGCTCCAGCTGCCTGTAGTGTTCTTATAAGTACCCCTGTTTCTTTTGTCACATGTAAGCATCCAGTAATTCTTACATCTGACAGAGGCTTGGAGATTTCATATTTCTTTCTCAATGCAACAAGAACCGGCATATGAATTTCCGCCCAATCTATCTTTTGTTTTCCTTTTTCAGCCAAAGACAAGTCCTTAACTCTATGGTCCATACAAATACGAGATGTGTAAGTTTACCTAATATTACCGTAAGGGTCAGAAAATATTAAAATGCAGTACATGGATACCACTAATTAGATGTGCTCTCGATTGTTTCTAAAATTATACAAACTTCCAATACTGTGCGTTTATCAAATAACTAAGAAAAAGAAGATTGCAACTATTAACAGGTAACTTTACAATATATCTATGTTTCTTCTCAATTTCATAAATCAGCAGGATTTTCATATACAACATACAATGTTCTATAATTTACACAACAAAAGTGGCATAACTAAACTTGTCAATAAGCGAATTATTACACACTAATTATACTAAATACAAACAATTATTTTGTGGCATAATTAAGTAGATATTCGTTTGGTTTATAAAATGAACCAAATTTGTCAGCCATCTGATATAAATTTTGTATTACCTTATTAATTCCAACCTTTTCTATAGTTAGAAATAAGTCTCCTTTCAGTCCCATACCCAATTTGAGCGCTCTTTCTAGATTGACCCTATCACATACATTGTTAGAAATGAGCCATGAGGCATTATTAGCGGCTACTGACAGCAGATTTATCGGATCATATTTATCTCCTTCCTCTGGTGACAACTTAATCCGTTCGTAATTCTCCCCTCTATAATCATAAAATCCCCTACCAGACTTTTGTCCTAATTTCCCTTCATCAAAGAGTTGTTTAATCTTATGATGTGGATTTATCACCGTCTTATCTCTGGAGTGCATTTCTACAGTTGCTTTATAAATTACATCAAGCCCAGTATAATCGGCAAGTTCAAATATACCCATGGGAAATAGCAGTTTGAATTTCACTGCAGAGTCAATTCTTGTCATTGATATACCATTCCTCTCTTGCGAGTATACTGCTTCGTGTACTAATGGGATAAAAATTCTGTTTACTATAAATCCTACCACATCCTTATGACATAGTATTGGTTGTTTGCCAAGTTTCTGTATAAAATTTATTGCTAGATCTGTAGTACTTTGACTTGTAGCCTGCCCCGGGATAACTTCTACTAATTGCATCAATTGAGGAGGATTAAAAAAGTGTAATCCCACGAAATGCTCTGGCCGACTAGTCAGAGCACCGATTTCTGTTATTGGTAACGTACTCGTATTAGATGCATATATGGTTTTGGAGTCCGCATATTTATCAACTTCCTCATACACTTTTCTTTTCAAATTCATGTCTTCTGGCACCGCTTCTATAAGCAAATCAGCGTCGAATAGCGCATCTCGCAAGTCTAAAACGGGATCAATTCTTCCATATATCCTATCAGCATCTATTTGTGTTAGCTTTTGTTTTTCAACAAGTTTATCTAATGACCATTTTATTCGGTCCATTCCTTTATCCAAGTATGATTTCTCGACATCCCGCAAAGCAACTCGATAACCTGCCATAGCTGAAATCTGTGCGATACCATGACCCATCAAACCAGAACCAAGTATGACTATTTTATTTATAGAAGACATCAAGTATCATTAGAGTCTGGGGATTTTAATTTTACTATTTGATATCATATATAAAACCTACAGATAGTCAAATAGTCGTAGTTGGATTTAGAACGATTTACTGATGACGTGACGACTCTTACGGAAAAAATGACAATAGGAGAATCTGAGCAAATAATATGTAGGACAAACTTTGTTAAAAATCGATTAATAGAATTATACAAAAGGAACATAGTAAAGATTAATCACTCCGCTATGGAACTTGTTTGCGCAAAGCATTTAATCCATTGTGGTTACAGTGTCGATGTCGAACAGCAGCTTACAGACATACTCGTTTGTGATCTTTATGCTTCAAAGGACGATAGCAAAGCAATAGTAGAAATTGAAACAGGTTTTATTCCTCCAGAGCACGCATTGGATCCATTATCTTATTATACTGCTAGAATTGCAAGTAAAATCGCCAGATATAGCAAGTTTGCAAACCGATTTGTTCTTGCAACCCCTCCAGTTAGTCTTCTGCCAATTCCAAAAATTTTTGGTCTTTCTTCCAAAGATAGGAATTATCAACAAATAGAAGAAGTTAAGTTGATTTGTAATAAATATTATCGTAATCCACCTGTAAACTCTGACGAAATCCTGAATGGACAGTTGCACACCATCTACATCATTAATATCGATGAAGGAAAAGTTTTAGAGTTGGATATAGAAACTTATTTTGAATCAATTCTTAAAATGAAGCCATTCTCAAATCTGATAATTTAATTCCCAAAATTACTATTCGAAATTCAATCGAATCACTGAACTTTATACAAACAATGTAGATTTGCCATTTTTCTCTCTAACTTTTTTCAAGCGGTTCCCACATACTACTATTCTTTACTACCTCACGAAACGTTATGTTTTCCTATATCGTATAATACTAGTAAATTATATGAATTACTCTATTCAAATCTCTCGCCGCTTTAACTAATTATCGATCATCTGTTAATCATTTCAATTAAAATGAGCCAAGAATATTACAAGCGATTCCATTACTACGAGCAAATATAATGTATACTCCGGAAGCAACAAATTTTGACTTCCCTAACTAAGTAAATTGATTGGATATACCTTC
>JAICSL010000396.1 GCA_025936955.1 Nitrososphaeraceae archaeon | reverse complement strand
TGAAATAACATTTTGTATTTTTAATGCTAATATCTTTGATTTAGAGAATAAACGTTCTTTGTTGTTGTCAGACCCAATTTTATATCCTCTTTTCTGGCAACCACAACTAATCTGTTTTGTACTAATTATATAAATTATGTTATTGTCAATGAATTTTCGACGTGCGATCAGAAGGACTTAATTCTAATATCTAGAGAGATTTATTTCTACATCGTACTTCCGAATCTTCATTATTTCCACATCTATTGCTAATCTGTTACCTTTGAAGCGTATTGGAACAACAAGCTATCGAAAAATCTATCAAATCTACCATTGCTTATTATATCATCAGAATATATGCCAAGTGATATTACTTTGCCTTTTTGAAAATTCAGCTCATATGTAGCAATAACAGGTCTTATCTGTAAAGGATAGCTTGATAATGATGCATTATAATTCATTATGATTATATCATGAGGATTAGTGATATACTGCTCCTCGTGATGTCTATACTCAAATGGATCGTTGGTAAACTTTACGTCACATGAATAGCAAAGATAGTTACTGCCCACCCACTCTGATGTCTCTTTTGCCCATCTTTCACTTACACTTCTCCATGCTGATTTGCCATTAAAGGCCCACTGATGACCTTTTACCAGTGTTATTGTTTGTTTACTTCTGTCATACTTTACCTCGGCATAAAAAACATTGCCATCAAGTACAATCAATGTTCCACCATTACCTACAAATTGCTTTAGATTATCATACTCTTTTTGTGTAACATACTCCTGATGACCTAAAATTATTATGTCATATACATTAGTGTAGTTACTACTATTACTATCACTACGACTACTGTTAATACTCATTATATTACTGCTACCACCATTATTTTTTTCAAATATGGTACCATTGTCTACATCAGCGTCTGTCATTATTGTAATATTGGGATGCGAAGTAAGCCACTTGATATTTTTTAGTAGATAAACCATGGTAGAAACTGAGGAGGATAATACCTTTTTATCATTGATAACTTTATTTGAGAGTAAATTCAGATCGGATGTAATATTTACTCCATCTGGATAATTGGAATATTTCTCATAAAATACATAAAATGAATTATTATATGCAGCTGATGTGAAGGTAGGGTTGATTAATGCTATCTTTAGACCTTTCCCAAATGCATTCGTATGAGTATTATTTTCAGGAGTTGATACTTCACTTCTATTTTTGGTAAATGTATAGTATGTCGAATTTGCGTTCAAAGGAGGACGATTATTTGCTGTTAAATTATTACCATTTTCCCTTAAGCTTCCAACGATTGAAAGTGCAGATTGTTTATTCTGTTGTTGTACTAGTGTAGATTTCTGAGCATAGGAACTAATGATAATTGAACCTAACATTATAGAGAATGTCAACGCAAGTATAATCACGAATCTTAAACGTTTTATTACAATTATTAATATGATCAGATATAAATAATCTTCTTTGTTATTTCATAAATAGCCTTATTGACTTCTGTTTTCTAAACCTCTTCATCTGTTAACGTGTACAATG
>JAICSL010000330.1 GCA_025936955.1 Nitrososphaeraceae archaeon | reverse complement strand
CATTACAAAGGAGGGATTATTTCCAGATATTCAATATCCTCGGGTTCCAGGGCATGAGATTGCAGGGATTATTGATACAATAGGTAAAGGTCTTAAAACTAATACTACTACAGAATGGAAAGTCGGACAGAGAGTAGCTGTTGGCTGGCATGGAGGTCATTGTGGCCATTGTGAATCCTGCCTACGTGGGGATTTTCTTGCTTGTCGCTATGCACAAGTGCCAGGTATTTCATATGATGGTGGCTATTCTGATTATGTGATAGTTCCAACTGAAGCACTTGCACATGTGCCTGATGAGCTGTCAGCAACAGACGCTGCACCTCTTATGTGTGCCGGTATTACAACTTATAATGCTCTTAGAAACAGCGGAGCACGTGCAGGTGATGTAGTTGCCATTTTAGGAATAGGAGGACTTGGACATTTAGGTGTTCAATTTGCTTCTAAAATGGGTTTTAAAACCATCGCTATTGCAAGAGGAAAGGAGGAAGAAGAACTGGTAAAGAAATTGGGTGCAAAGCAATACATTGATAACCGTTCGCAGAATGCAGTAGAAGAACTTAACAAAGTGGGAGGAGCCAAAGTCATACTTGCAACAGTACCAAGTGCAAAAGCCATGAGTGAAATCCTTGGTGGTCTTGCAGTCAATGGAAAGCTTGTAATAATCGGAGCATCAGAAGAGCCAATTGAAGTGAATCCACTTTTATTTATCCAAGGACGTCGATCTTTGGTAGGTTGGGCATCTGGTACTTCAATTGATTCACAAGATACCCTATCATTTAGCGTTCTCTCTGGTGTAAGGTCTATGAATGAAATCTTTCCACTGGAGCGCGCTGCAGAAGCTTATGATGCAATGATGAGTGGTAAAGCTAGGTTTAGATGTGTACTTACAACAGGTAACTAGAGAGCACTGTCGCTCATTACCGAAATAGACATCATTTCCTATTTGGACTAGAGTTATCCGTCAATGCATAATGGATAATATACGGTTAACATTTATTGATACGGATAATCCCCATGTTCTAATAACAACAACTACTAGTAGAATCTTTACTCTCGACAGATTAACATTATAAAACGGCGGCTGTTTCAATAATTTCGCCATGATTAAATTATATGCTATAGAACTCTGCAAATATCTATAGACCAAGCAGTAGTACTATCATCATATAAACTCAAACAATAATTATGACGTATGTTCTCATCTATCTTGGTATCTACTCTTAATTTTTCTAGAGCTATGTTTACAGGTTCAAGTGGAAAGGCTGTTTCAATTCGATAATATGCCTTACCACTACTGATCAGCTTCACATATCCTCTGAATGCTTTTTCAGCTATGGACATTTGAATATCTGGTAATGATAGTTGGGCCATTACATCAATATCTATAACTTTGTTAGCATCGCAAGCTTTTAGAATCCACATCATTACAGAAGGCACAACTTTATCTTTATTGTCTGATAGAGGAGTCTTTAACCAATCCTCAACTCTACCAAGGAATATCATTATTACTGAGATATCTTGTTCTTCATAAAGCTGGAAAGGATTATCACTGCAGGATATGTATATCATTATAGTTCGATTTAGTGGATGTGATATTCTACATTGTGAGGACCACGTGCTTGGCCGATCTTATACATCCTTGTAATTCCCTGTAAGGATATCTTAAGAAAGTCATAGTTTTCTTTATCGACCTTAGTTTTTAATTGTAGTTTATGGATGTAAAGAATTCCATCTGATAGTTTGATAAGCCAGTCCTAAAGTTTCTGTATTTTTTGGGTTTCTAGTGTCCATCTTCTTGCACTACCGGTACAATACCAGGTTCTGATTGGAAATGTCTAAGCACAGCAGACCGATTTGCTATACTCATCAGTCTTAATTCTTATCTAGGTGTAATACACCATTTTCAAATAATAAATAACCCTTTACGATAACAATTACATTCACGCCACAATAAACTTCAATCTATCATCCGATATCAATAATGGTCGTTTTAGTAATTTTCGATAGCGGTAGTAACAACAATAACTATAAGCCAAGTAGTAATAATTAAAATATTGTTATAAAAAGTATAACTGGCATATCCTCCAACACTAACGGATTACTTTTTTTGAGCTGATTCATAATTTCGTTTATCTGATCTGGTCTAATGGGAGCACCATTTAATAGATTGACAATAAGTCTTTTGGTGGTTCATTTTTAAAGGTATATTCATCTAGCCAATCTCGTAAATACAGAAAAGAAAAAGTAAGAAAGATTGGACCACCTCCAGTTTTGGTATGATGTGGAATTTAACCCTCTCCATACGTTTCATTTAATCCTATATGTTTGATTTGAAGAAGTCACTTCATGAGGCCTTGCATCCATGTCCCAAAGTAGAGATAATGCTGCCTTGTTTCGTTTATAATGTTCGTATTT
>JAICSL010000157.1 GCA_025936955.1 Nitrososphaeraceae archaeon | reverse complement strand
GGAAGTTGCCCCTAGTACGAGAGGAACAGGGCAGCGCAGCCTCTGGTTTATCAGCTGTCCGACAGGGCACGCTGAGCAGCTAAGCTGTTTAGGATAACTCCTGAAAGCATCTAAGGAGGAAGCCTTTCCCGAGAAAAGACAGCCTTCCGTAAGGAGGAGGGCGGCTATAGAAGATAGCGTTGATGGGATGGAGGTGTACGCATCAAGCTTCGGCGAGGTGTTCAGCCTGCCATTTCCAATAGCCCAAGGCACCTGATAACTGGATATTTGTTGTAATCTAATTGCAGCAATCAGTAGAAATACTTGAACTAGTCTTAACACGTTAAAAACATTGGAAAAGTGTCAACTTGCTTTTTGGTCCTTGCATGACCGACTCGTCTTTTTGTCCAAACCTATTTTGTCCTAAACATTTGTTATTAGATATAGTTATAATATGATATTTTCACAGATAAGGAATTATACATATTTTTCTAAATTATAGTATGATAAAAAGGTGATCAACATCATGCCAAATAATAAAACGCCTATTGATAAATGAGCTGCAACTACCAATGGGTTCAGCTTTGTATTGATAATCAAGATGCCCAGTAGAATTTGTACTGAGATAATAGAGCTCGCAGCAATGGATGTCTCTCGGGCTTTATTTACTTTTATTATCGAATGAATAGTTACTGCTATTATCGCAATAAATGTAATGAGAACCATCAATCTGTGGAGGTTTTCAAAGAAATATTTTGGGATGGGGAATTGAAATCCATTTGGACATAATGGCCATCCTGGACATGAAAGTCCCTGATGAGAAGCAGTAATATATACGCCGATCAACATCGTGCTAAAAATTAATGGCAGTGGTAAAAAGGAGATCAGGATCATCCTATCTGGAAGAAGATGTCCTATACTCATTTAAGATATGACTTAATTGATTTATCTATATATTTAGTTACACATTTTGGTTTTGCTTGCATGCTGTATTAGGTAGCGTCTCTGATATTCTTGTACTCGTCAGATGTGTCGTCGGTGGTTGACGTATGTGTTTCTTTATTTTCTTTTAGTCTAACATTTTTACCGGAATCGTCTAGAAAAGTAGCTTTTTTTCCGTAGGGCGATTGCCTGAAAGTGTCGAATTCTTTAGAATACTGGTCAGACGGAGGTTCAGATCCATAGAGATAGCGGGAAAACAAGTCCTCCTTGTTTATCAAAAGCCATAATGTTTTACCATCAAACGCGTCAGCAAGATATTTTGGTATCCAGAATTTTTCTTTGTTAATACTCCCTTTTTCTACCCGGAGATAATTCTGCGATATTTCCTTAATTTCTCCGACATCTTTGCCATCATTGGTTTTTATCTCTTTTCCTTTAAGTGTACCCCACATTATGGTAGGTCCCTCGCTGTTAGATGCCATTAGTATTCTTATCAGCTAACTATAACATATAATGATTAAAGAAGAATGTTAGATTATAACTTTATATTAATTACCGGGATAGCAATATCCGTTATCACGGGCTTAAAAAATTAGGCTAGTTTTTTAACAAATTCATTTATTCTAAAAAGTCATATTAAATTATGTAATGACAAATAGGGAAAATAGTACAAATGATATCGATAATACTGAACATGATAATGATAAGAAAACCGAACTTGTCAAGAAAATAAAAGGCACGACTAATGAAAAGCTAAGAGGGACTGCCAAAGAACTCAGAGAAGTTTTGCAACATGGTACTAAATCCGCAGAGAAAAAGATGAGAGAATTACAACAGTCTATGGACGAGAAACAAGCGGATGCAGAAGAACAAATAGCAGCGGAGAATATTTCGAAGATGCAAACTCTTTCAAAACATCCTACAACAGACGAAGATCTTGGCAGTTTTGAAGGGAAATACCCAAGTAGTCTTTTTAACAAATCAGTTATGACAGAAGATAAGATACTAATTGGCCGGATTGCGAAAGAAACAGATGATTTAATTGTGGTTTTTAGTGATAGAGAAAATTTAAGGTACGATATTCCTAAATCTAAGGTTATATTGGATGGAGGTCTGGCCATTGTTAATAAAGAAGAGTATTCAAAGTTCAAAATGGATAGGGACGCTCCTCTTCCGGAGGGAAATAGTCCAAGGGATTCAGAAGAGAAAATACTTCGTATCTCTCATGAATCACGTTCAACAGAAGGTATTCATGGGCAAGTGGGAAATGTAGACTATAATCAGCAAACTACGCGTGCCGATGCCTTAATAAATGAAGGAGAGCAGCTTGCAAAAAATCCTAGGTTTACAACAACGCAGGTATCTACACAGCAAAACTATGTTGAGGATGAGTCAGAGATCGTTAGAAAGGTCAAGCGGGCAGCAATCGAACTTAAAGAGATTATCTTTGCGGGGGCAAGAGTAGCAGAGAAGAAAGTGAAAGAGATACAACATACTGCAGAAGAAAAACGAGCAGAGGCCGATGCTGAAAAAATATCAAAAATGGGCGATTTGGCAATGCAATTTACTGACTCATTTGAGAATGTGTTATCAGAAATTAGAACAAGGACATTTACAGAGCAAGAACAGATCTACACAGGCTTCCTAAAGCTTATAGACCAGCAACGTCAGTTAATAATTGCACGTAGGGATATGTCTATTAGGCTAAAGGATTCTGTACCCCGGCCTGTTGTTGGTGTAGAAGATATGCAACAACTTCCACGAAACTTTGAATCCGAGCTTCCAGAAACCCATTCACGACCTCAACTTAATGAGAAGCAAACAAGCAGTAAAGATAGGTTATCAGAAGAAAACCGTCTCGGCTAATGTCTTCCAAAAAGGATATGATCGCATTTACTTGACATAGAAAATAGAATGATATTTACAATGTCTGAGAATTAGCAATGGCTGAATTATCTTTTGGTCCTACTTTGCTTTTCATTTCGTAAACTCGTAAATTGTAGGTATGTCTCCGCCGTAGGTTGAAATCCCGCATTTTCTAAACCCTGAATTTAGGTCTAATGAATTTTACCTTCCTCTCAATAATTAATTTTTGCCAGTCTACAGAAGCAAATGCAACAACAGAAATAACCCCAATTGTATCGATTATAATAATCCCTAAGAAATTACTTGAAAAGAGTTTAATAAATGGTTTGAATGCGAAGGGAGTAAGTGATATCAACAGAAAATAAGAGATGAGCCTCCCTATCCAAAAGCCCAGGAATATTTCAAATGTTCTAACCTTCATGATACCAAAAGTAATAAATAACAAGTTGCTAGGCAGAGGCCCGATAGCAAATATTAATGAAAGTAAGAAATAGGCGTATTTCTTCCTGCTCAGGTATTGCTCAATTGTTCCCAGACTTGTTTTTCTTTTCTCGCCTATAATCCTTCTCGATAATGAACTAATATGGGTTAGGACAAATCTTCCTGCGGTAGCACCGGTTGCGCCTATTAGAGCTAGATAAAATGGATTTAAGAATGGATATGCTAAATAGATAGTTGAAAGTACTATCCAGCTTGGTGGCATAAATAGTGGAACTGTATTTATACCGACGAGGATTAACAAAATTGCTGCGTACGACCAAACTTCGACTAAATCACCAAGCATGCACAGAACGTTACTGTTCTTTAAGATGCCATTTATGACTTTATGCCCTAACAGTATTCTAAGAACTGCTAATAGTTGACGAACTCAGAGGGATTTGCTATTTTTATCAGGATTATTCAATTGCTTTCGTTTTCTCGGCTAATACACCAGTATAAATTCTTCTCGAAATGTGACTCAATATAAATTACAAATTACATAATAATATTACACATCTCTTATTAAAGATATTACCTTCTAAACTCTAGAAAGCATGATTAAATATTCTAAATACACGGTAGCAGGAGGGGTGATGTGCCTTCTATTTTCAGCAATTGGCATTCTTCCGGTAGCGTTTGCGCAAAGTACGCCAACATCCAGCCAAGCAGTAAGCAAGGACGTAAAGACTAGCACAATTCAACCTACTGAAAAGGATATAACAAAAAGTCTAAATCAAATAACGAACAATGGTAATAAAACCACAATAGTGATAGATCAGAACACCGGAACTCAAAAGACAATTGCTCATGGCCAGGCAGCTATAAACCAAACAACTAGTAGTATACTTGAAACCATAATGGGACAAAGTGCATTTATGACAGGCAATGAGCAGCTACAGGGAAATAGTGTCTGTTGGAAAGACTATTGCATCGCACACATAGCACAGAAGGTCATTGTTAGTTTTCCTAATGCACCCTGAACGTGGGGCATCAAATCAATGAGAAGCATTCCTCCATATTTTTTCTAGACGATTAGCTTTTATGACAATCAGTCTTGTTGACCTAAGCCGTCAAGAATATCCAGAATGGATAAATTAAAACACTTGAAGCCTATAGAATAATCCTAGTAAGCTGTAACCTACCTGTAAATTTGATTTAAATTATAAGTACCCTAAAGCATTCGTGATAATTTAGAAAGTTTTCAATGCTATACTCTACAAATTATCGAAATGTCATTCACGTTGGTTCCCGTTAAGCCAGTAATTATCTGTGAATTCAATCTTTTTAGAGCTGAATGACTGTTATGGTCTTGGATGTATTTTATTATATTTACCTTTTTACTTTTAGAAATATTCTTTGTAGTAGGAGTAATAACTCCTCCCGCTGCATCCGAGTTTCCGTCTATTCCATCAGTTCCTACACAGGCAATAGTAATATCAACATTTGCTCGAATTTTTGAGGTTAGTAAGGCTGTTAATATTGCTTCTTGGTTTCTTCCACCTTTTGCATTCTTACCTGCGTTTTTTATTTCCACAGTTGTTTCTCCACCCAAAACAAAAGCAAACGATTTAGATATTCCAACAAAATCATAGGCTAGCTTTGAGAGCAACGCCCCAAAAACCCTTGATTCACCATCATAATGTGAACCCAAGGTTATGGAATTTAATCCATTTTTTTTCAAGTAATTAACAGCGCTATTGCATGCAACACCATTATTTCCAATTAGAAAATTGTGTACTCTATTAAAAATTGGGTCTTCTTTTTTTGGGGTTTCACTGATAAT
>JAICSL010000375.1 GCA_025936955.1 Nitrososphaeraceae archaeon | reverse complement strand
GCTTTAGGGATTGCACCGACAATAATGTCTACTGCCTTTCCATTTTTAAAAATGATCATCGTGGGTATACTTTGAATACCGAAAGATTGTGTAATCATCCGATTTTCATCTATATTCACCTTTCCAAATACAACCTTCCCGGTATATTCTCTTGCCAATTGTTCTATCATAGGCGAGATCATTCTGCAGGGTCCACACCATGGAGCCCAGAAATCGATAAGTAATATAGGATATTTTGATACTTCGTTTTTAAAATTTGAATCGGATAATGTGATAGGCTCTTTTATGCTAGACATCGCTGTGTTTAATGCCAGAGCCTTTTGTAATTCTGCCATTTTCCTCTGTTTTATGGCTTCAATTTCTTCATCGTTGCTACCTGACATATATATTAGTTTTTAAATTATGTCATATGTATGTTATGTGCAAGTAAATTAATAATAAGCAATAACTACAAGTGTACCATTTCCATTTTGTATGTGGTGTCTCATAATTACCTTATTGGAATAACAACAAGTATCTGGCTGAGGGGATAAACGATATATAATTATTTAACTTTCATTGATTTTAGTGGTTGATTAGTTTGGAAGAAGAATCTAATGAAATTAATGAAGTTGGACTTCAAGAATCCCATAATGGGAGTAAGGAGAACGATGATAACAATATTACAAACTTAAATGAAGATCTGGCTATTCTAAAAGAAGAATTACTTGCCGCGAGAAAATCTTCAGATAACAATTTGAATAAATTAAAGTATATGATGGCTGAGTTTGATAATTATCGCAAACAGATGGAAAAACAAATAGACTCTAAAATTGAGTCTGGAAAAGCTGAACTTCTGCTCAGATTTCTTAGTTTACGTGATGACTATTTAAGAGCTTTAGAAATGGCAAAACAGAGCAAGTCCGAAGCAGTTGTCATTGAAGGCTTAGAAGGGATATTAAAAAACTTTGATTCTCTTCTTAAATCTGAAGGAGTTATGGAAATTGAGACAATTGGAACACCTTTTGATCCCAATGTCCACGATGTAATCGGCTTTTCACATGAAGAGGAGGTACAAGAGAATATAATTACAAAAGAAATTCGTAGGGGATATATGCTATACAATAAAGTTTTAAGACCAAGCCTCGTTCTAATTTCTAGAAAGATAGTTACAAATACCGCTAATGATACACAAAAAATAGAAAAAGAGGCTGAAAATTAGTATGGGCAAAATTATAGGAATTGATCTTGGAACAAGTAATTCTGCTGCGGCAGTAATGATAGGTGGCAAACCGACAATTATACAGGCAGCTGAGGGTACTTCTGTTGGAGGAAAGGCGTTTCCATCAGTGGTTGCATTTACCAAAGACGGACAACTATTAGTAGGAGAGCCTGCGAGACGTCAAATGATATCCAATCCTGAGGGAACTGTTGCTGCGGCAAAGCGCAAGATGGGTACTGATTTTAAATTTCATGTTTTAGGTAAAGAATATACTCCACAGCAGATATCTTCATTCATTCTGCAAAAGATTAAGAAAGATTCTGAGGCATTTCTGGGGGATACTGTGGATAAGGCCGTGATCACAGTACCTGCATATTTTAACGATAATCAAAGGCAGGCTACTAAGGATGCAGGCGAAATTGCAGGCCTCCAAGTAGTAAGGATTATCAATGAGCCTACCGCTGCTTCTCTCGCATACGGATTAGACAAGCTCCAAAAAGATCTAAAGATAATGGTTTTTGACCTTGGAGGAGGAACACTGGATGTTACAATAATGGAAATGGGTGGAGGAGTATTTCAGGTAAAGAGCACTTCAGGAGATACTCAACTTGGCGGAACGGATATGGACAATATCTTGATAGATTACATTGTAGAGGAGTTTAAAAAACAATCTGGTCTTGATGTCAGAACTGATAAGGCCGCCATGATGAGAATAAGAGAAGC
>JAICSL010000287.1 GCA_025936955.1 Nitrososphaeraceae archaeon | reverse complement strand
TAAAAAGATATTAATAAAATTCAGCCCATATATGGATTATTGTAGATGGTACAGTTGTCTTTTCATTGCGAAAGATGCCAGAAACAATTTGTTGTGGATAAAATTAAACCAGTAATAAATTGTATAGAATGCAACAATAGCAATCTATGTCTCTATTCAGGTTTAACGCGTGAATATGTGAATAGTAAAGAATTTAAAAATATGATTCCTTCTGTATGGAAGTATCTTCCTAGGCTTGTTTCACATAAAGATAAAATAATCTCTTTAAATGAAGGTGGAACTCCACTTAGGCTGTCTAACATCTCAACAGAAGTTGGTATAAGGAATTTAAAAATAAAGGACGAAACACGAAATCCAACTGGTACTTTTCTTGACAGAGGAATGACTGCCGAGATATCGACTATAAATTGGTTAAAGCCTCCAAACGGTCACCAACACATATTAGCAGGATCTCTTGTACAAGGGACTCCTAATCCAAGTCTTGCTATATCTTTAGCTGCTTATTCTGCAAGGGCCGGATTTGAATGCGAGCTTTTTGTAACAAGGGGAAATGAATGGAAACTTACTCCCAGCAGCCTTTTTCAACTGGTTTCATATGGCGCAAAGATAAGTTTTGTATCAGGAAATAAGTTTTCCTTGCCCTCTAACTACTACTACTACTACATAAACACCACCAATCCTGTATTTATTGGTGGGCTCAAAACTATTGGATTTGAATTGGGTGATCAACTAAATTGGAAACTACCCGACCATATAATAGTGCCTCTTGGAAGTGGAAAGCATCTGTATGCCATAAGCCGTTCGATTAAGGAAATGTCTGAATTGGGTTTGATAAATGATGATACGGAGATCAGCAGCGGTAGTAGTAGTAGTAGTAACAGGCACACAAAATTCAATGGGCCTGCGTTACATGGTATAACAGTATCTGGTTCAGCAGCAGCTACTAGATCGCACAAGAATGGCGATTATCAAGACGACATAATTATTAAATCATCTGATGAAATTGTAAAAACAACGATTGCCCCTGAGCTTGCATTACTTGCTCCATCATACTTAGAAGATGCAATGGCAGCCATTAAAAATTCTGGAGGGTCTGTCACAAAGGTATATCCCAATGATTTGATTAAAGCAGTGTCTCTACTAGCTAGTCAAGATGGTATTTTTGCATCTTCTTCTGGAGCTTCTTCGGTAGCTGGCTTGATTAAACTGATCCAAGGTAATATCATACAGTCTGATCAAAATGTTGTCTGTATAGTTACAGGTAGTGGAATTGGGATCAGCGATCCAAGTGGCAGTAGCAATGGTATTAATCCAGTAGCTAGATTGAAGGTTCTGCTAGCACAAAATAGGATACGAAAATCAAATAATCATAGTGCAAATAAAGTAAAATCTCATTGGGATAACGAGAACGTTTATCTTGGAAGAACCAAGAGAAGGATACTTAGATTACTGGATAATAAACCAGATTACGCTTACAGCATTCATAGACGGCTACTCAATGATAAAGATTTAGAAAAGAAAAAACCATGGATATGTCTACATTATATCAACATCTGAATGAACTTGAGAATATGGGAATGATAGTAAGGAGCGCTGCGGAAAGCTTTAGAGGCAAACCAATAAGATTCTATTATACTATAACATCAAGAGGAAAAATTGCAACTAAAATTTGAATTGATTAGATATAAGAATAAAACTTAAGATATGATCGTGTTATGAATATAACTTTCTATAAAATTATAGATAATTTAATCAATTGAAATAGATTCTAATTTAACTATCATTTAAGCAGTTTCTAAATATCATACCATTTTTAATATAGAATTGTTAACCAAATTTTGTTTATATAAATTAAAGATAGAAGAACAAATAAAACAAATAACTCATTTGTCTAACAAATCTATTATGATTTCTTTAAAATTATTCCACATATGAGTATCATTTGTTTTATTTGGTCTATCGATCAGATGGAAAGCGATTCCGTCGCTTATATATAACAGAATCTCCGCAATTGATTCTCTTTTTTCTGCTCTAATCTTTATTATATTTTCATTACATGCATTTTGTAACCAGTCTTTTATTGCGTGAATTACTTTATCTTGACATATAATAAATTCATCATACACTTTTTTACTCCGTCTTGAAAGGCAAGATATTTCAAATAGGAATCTATAAAAATCTGGAGTTTCTCTAATGTTTTTTTTATGCATATCAATAACATTGTTTGCAATTTCTTCTGGTGTTTCTCCTTTTAACCCCTGTAAGGATGATTGTATCATTTGAGTGGAACTACTTGCCAAGGCTTTGGTAGCAATATCTTCTTTATCCTTGAAATAGTAATGTAATACTCCTCTACTGACATTTGATGCTTCAGCTATATCCACTATTGTTGCACCTTCATAGCCTTTGTTTGCAAGAACCTTTACTGCACCCTTTAATATTGCCTGAACTTTTTCATTTCTTTGATTTTTAGTTATTGACAATATTCTAATTTATTCACGTTATTATTTAAATTATGCTGGATAACTAACATAATACTTTTAAAGGTGTTTATCTATTTATGTTGTGTGTCCAACATAAAAGAAAAGGACTATGAAAAACAAATCTCCTATCTTGCCAAGAGTAAGGAAACAATTACAGAAAAGACAAAAGATGTAATTATCATCGGTTCAGGAATTGCCGGTCTAACAGCAGCAATATATCTTTCTCGAGAAGGGCAAAATGTAATGGTTCTCGAACAATCCAGTGATGTAGGGGGCAGAGCCAGGACGTCGGTGCTGAATGGATTTTATTTGAACCAAGGACCACATGCACTTTATCTTGCTGGAGCAGGGGCAAAAATATTAAAAGAGATTGGAATAAAATATACAGGAAATCCTCCCCCCGCTCCT
>JAICSL010000040.1 GCA_025936955.1 Nitrososphaeraceae archaeon | reverse complement strand
TGTAACGATTTGATTTCGTCTTCCGCCCATTGTGGTAATGCTTCCTCAGTTGATCCACTAGTTGAGCTCTTTGTTTTAACCATATTATTGATTTATTGAAATTAACTAGATAAAAGTCTTTTAACTTTTCTAATGAGATTTAACTAATTGATTGTTCCTTGTTCTTAACAGTTGGTTGAAAGTTGAAATCATTTGTTTATTCTTAATATGACACTCTTATTGACTGAGCGCTAAATCTTACAAGAATTATAGAATCCTTTAAGATATTTCATTATTCTTTCTTGATTATTTGATGAATGCTCGTTATATAAAAATTTCTAAATGATATTAAGTTGCATCTAGTATAAGTACATGGAATTTACTTTATGAAATTCCTGAGTTCCGTTTAATTTAAGCCTCATTTGTGATAAGGAATGAATTGTCAGTAGTCTAGGGAATCTATATAATAAGTAATCCTACAAAAAATCACGTGAAAGCCTTAAATGATCCTTTTTAATCGCTCGAACGTTAAAAATATTGCTGATGCTGACATCGTGATAATAGGAGTACCTGACGAATCAAAATCTCACGCAAAACGCAAAGGTTCGAGTAAGGGACCTGACGCTATTCGTCTCGCTTCAAACCAAACAGAATTTTTTGAAAGAAAAGGTAAGAGTATATCTATATTGCCTATGCGAGGTAAAACAGACAACAAACGAGTATTAGACATTGGAAATATTCAAAGGAATCAGCTGTACTCGGTAATATTTGATTTAATATCAAATAATAAGATACCAATTATCATTGGCGGCGATCACTCTGTCACTTCCATATCCTTGCATGCAATGGGCGACGCATTAGATAAGGTCGGACTAATATATTTTGACGCTCACCCTGACTTCGTTTCTTCAACTAGGGACTATTATGGTTCCGTGTTGGCGGACTCTGCTAAATACCTAGATTTTGATAAGAGTATCCTAATAGGAACCAGATCTGCTGAACCTGAAGAACTAGAGAATGCGTATAAGGTAGGATTAGAGATTGTAACTCCATTAGATATAGTTGAATACGGTATTTCACATATTACAAAAAAGGTTGTAGCAAAGACTGGTAACAAAAAGTACATTTCTATTGATCTTGATTGTCTGGACCCTGCTTTTGCGCCAGGGGTCTCTGTTCCTTCTCCTGCGGGTATACAGAGTGCCGATCTTATATACATCATTAAACAAGCCATTAGTAAAGGAATAGTAGGGATGGATATTGTAGAGTGCAATCCTGACTTCGATGTCAATAACATGACTGCATCTTTGGGTGCAAGGATCGTATTTGAGTCTATTGCATCAATCGATATGACTTAGTGAAATCTTGTTAATAATCCTATTGCGAACATTTTAAATTTAAATAGAAAACAGATAATAGATGTCCCTAAATTTTGTCACAGTTTATATTTTATTTATACAGGTCTTCATTATAAGTTTCAATCACATTCTCCTTATTCTTATTAAACCCATCATTTGTTCATAATAGAAGTGAGAATCAAGATATATGAATAATGGATGGATCAACTACTCAGCATTACTCACTAGAGTACAAATGTGTAAATATTCCCGGTTGATCCTATCACGAGAATTAAACACGGTTATAAGAATCGACCAAATTCACTTTCCATAATGTGAAAGGAGTTATGTCTGAAAATATAAAAGCATGTTAAGGTATGCACAAATGAAATTTAATATTCCTTTCTTGCAAAAGATAACTCGAAATATAAAGACCTTTTATTTACCAATGAGCATGTAAAGAATTAAAATCATCTAACTACTAAGTATTAAGATAGCAGATCAAACGAGCATATTTAGGACATAACTAATTACCACTATCATTTGTAGCATTTTGTAACGGATTAGGATTTGTTGGTCGTGCAGATAATTTTATATTGATATATTGGATATTTCCGTTTCTTAGCACTTTCAACTTTACCATCTCACCAACACTTTTAGTATCTATATAATTTATAATATCATCCATTTTTCTTACCTTTACATTGTCTATCCCAACAATTATGTCTGCGTCCGAACTGATACCGCTAGGTAATCCATCAAGGCTAGTCATATTTGTCCCGCTCTTTATACCTGCTAAATCAGCCGGGCTTCCCCGTGTTAATGATACTACGATAACACCTTTCGATTCATTCAGTCCTAATTGTTTTGCCATATCAGGGGTTATGTCTGCCCCTGTGAATCCTATGAACGAATGACTATAAACTCCTTGTGATATTATTTGTGGTACTATTTTCTGCACAGTATTTGAAGGTATTGCAAATCCGATACCAGAAAATGTGCCTGTATTTGAATAAATAGCGGTAGTTACTCCTACAACTTTGCCGTCTAAGTTCAAAAGCGGCCCACCCGAATTTCCAGGGTTGATAGCTGCATCAATTTGAATTGTACCTGGGATAGTAAAACCCAAGTCAGGTTGTGGTAATAATCTATTTATTTGACTAATTATGCCGTGGGTCATTGAACCACTTAAACCGAACGGATTACCTATGGAAACGATCTCCTGACCTACTTGTATCTTAGATGAATTTGCAAGCAATAAAGGTTTTAGTGGTTCTTTGTATAATGCGCTAGGCTCTATCTGTAGTACAGACAGATCAGAGTATGCATCTTTACCTATTACATTTGCTGAATAAATATTTCCATCTACAAATGTTACGTCAACTGTTTTACTTCCTTCTACCACGTGATTATTGCTAATTATGTGCCCTTTATTATCATATACAAACCCTGACCCAAGTCTAACTGATTGTCTTTCTAAAGAATTACCGTTCACAATGACATTTGGGCTAATATCTAATCCCCTACTTGTTATTTGAACAACAGAATTTTCAACCCTTTCGAATAGATTCGGTAATAAGTTCCTTTGCATCGTAAAGTTATTACCTGTATCATCATTGTCACCACTAATTCCTTGAATATCTGAAGAATTTTTAGCGATCAAAGTTGCCAAGGCAGCTGGGTCAGCAACAACATGAGATAAAATACTATTACCTGTTACAGAATATCCAATATAGTGATAATTTGTAAAGTATATACCTGATAATATAAATACGATAAGTGAAATTCGGATAATGAACACCTGGTTTACAATAATTTTACGTGGCGAGAAAAATATATAGGTTTTTACTCTTCTCTTTTTGTTATTGTGAATTGACATGTTTGTCGCTTAACAAACCCTAGATAAGAAGAACGCTTGGAAGTCACTTTCACAAAGTTTTGATACTTTACATTTTATTCTTTATTACTCGATTTTCGATACTATTACATAAATTGCAATAACATCTTTTCTTTTAGATCTTTTTTAATTATATAAGACTGGAATATTATTCCTGCTCAATTCTATCGAGTCCTGCAAGATAACTTTTTTAAATTTTAATATAAGCAGCTAACGAAATCCTATATATAACTGAATCCCTCAAGTAGGTTGAATGGCAAGTTGCGTTGTTTTTCACTCATATAAAGGAGGTACCGGAAAGACAACTATAAGCGCCAATTTTGCTGCTTTACTCGCGAAAAAAGGGTACCGAGTATCGTTACTCGATCTTGATGTATATGCTCCGAGCCTCCAGGCATATTTTGGGACCGAACCAAAAAAATGGATTAATGATTTTCTGTTTGGAAATGCAGATGTGGATGATATTATGATGGATGTCACTAACCTTGTCCAAAGGTTTGATAACGGTGATGATAAAACAAACAATTCCAAGGCGCACCATGGAAAATTGTGGATTGGACTTTGCAATGCTAAGAAAGAAGAGATTTACAAACTTGAAAGCGGAGGTGGAAAACAAGACAATTCGAAGATAAATCTACTTCGAAAGTTCATACTTTTACGCGAGCAGCTGCTCTCTAGCTATGATACTGATTACATAGTGATTGACACAAGCCCAGGAATTCGATATTGGTCGATAAATTCATTAGCAGTTGCAGATACACTTTTTTTGACTCTAAAAATGGGTGATCTTGATATCGATGGAACAAGGAAAATGGCAGAAGAAATCTACAGCTCTTTTACGAAATTTGGTGCAAAATCATACCTTATATTAAATAAGGTGGCGGGCTATTGTGTTCCACATACTTCTGACACAATGCGTTCCATTGATAATATACATTCATCTGTATCCAGACAAAATAACAAATCAAACATTCTTTTCGAACAACAGGATGAATATGACGTTGTTACTATGCTTTCCGATAAAACTAGAATGGAGGTGATTTCTGCTATTCCTTGTTATTGTGATATTCAATTCAGTAGAAAAGAATTTCTAACTTCATTGCAACATCCAGAGCATCCTTTTGCAAAACAAATCTCTTGTCTAATAGAATCTGCGAATAGAATGAAGACCACAGTTAAATAAGTATATAGGTACCTACAAATAGATCCGCAGTGCTTGTTTTTATTTAATGCAAATTCCTGGTATCTCTGATTTATTAGACAAAGGAACTTTACCTAACAGCTTGCTTCTTCTTACCGGGCCAGCAGGAGTCGGTAAAAGCATGTACTGCAAACAATTCTTTGTAGAGGGACTGTTAAAAGGAGACTATTGCATATATCTTAGTTCTAGCGTGAGCGAAAAGCAATTTAGAAGTATGTTTAATAATATAGAGACATCAAAAGTTCTTCAAAATTCTAGATTAATAAATCCATATCTTTTTAGTCATGCATCCAATAGTAATGAATCTATATCCTTATCGCACCATAGGAACAGAGAATCAGAACTAATAAACAAATTATATTCAGCATTAGAAGAAATTCGTTCTAACATAAAAGCCATCAATGACATGAGGCAAGAAATTGTTGGTAGAGCTTATGACTCATCTAGGATTAGTGAGTTTAGATTGGTCATAGATTCATTAACACATCTAATATTGGTCTTCGGAGAAAATGCAGTACTACAATTTGTCACAGAGTTGTCCTTCCTTTTAAAGGAATATGAAGCAGCTGCGATCTTCACATTAACTTTACCTACTTCAAATGATTTTATAGCTAGTACTCTGGGCTCTATCTTAGACGGTACCATGGAAATGAAGCTCGAAGACCAATATGGATCTCTAAATAGGAGTATAAGATTACTTTCAATTAAAGGCATACACCATAACCCTTCATGGATTAATTTTACAATGGCCAAAGATGGAAGTATTGTATTCGACAATCAATCAAATTTAAAGTGCATGTTATGTGGAAGGGCAATAAAAGGAAGTCCGATTATATATTCTGAATTCTCCTTTGACACTGAAACATGTATAGATACGTATAGAAAACTTGTAGGAGTCTATGGTGCTAATGTATCAGAAATCGGATTACCATCTGAAATAACTAGTGTAAACTTTTTCTTCATAGATATAGTTGGTCTATCTGACCCTTTATTGTCGGTCAAGAAGCAGATAGAAAAGATAGAAGTTCTGAACAATCTTATCAGTATCTGCGACGCTTTCAGAAAAACACCCCGGGATAAGAAAATTGTATTACCAACTGGTGATGGAATGGCAATAGGATTTCTGTTAAATCCAGAATTACCATTGCAGCTTAGCATGCAATTGCATCGGGAGCTTCGAAAATATAACTCAAATTACAATAAGTCTGGTGATGCGATTGAAATTGGTGTAAGAATCGGTTTAAGCTCGGGGCCAGTGTTCATAGTTAACGATATAAATAATAATCAAAATGTGTGGGGACCGGGCATTATCTTAGCGCGTCGAGTCATGGATATGGGAGATAATCTACATATATTGCTCGCTGATACATTGGCTCGAGAATTAATTACTCTCAAGGATGAGTACAGGATAATTATTAACCCTATCGCGGATTATCAAATTAAACATGGACAGACGGTAAAATTATATTCTGCCTATTCTCAGGATTTTGGAAACTCAAAAATTCCTGTAAGAGTATCTGAGTATATTACGAGAAAGAATTCTATTGCGGGCGAATAAGATTGACTCATCAACTAACAATTTAAAGACTTTTTTGATTCTAATGGCTATCGCAAAATATCGGTGTTCTCTAATGTAAGTTATGGAGTGACAAACGTATTTAGATAAAGGTGTATGACTTTTATGTATTAGGATATATTATAGTTTAATTTGTGCTCGGAGCAAGTCTGTCTTCTATTCGACTGGTCAGTTCCTGTATCTTAATAGGTTTTTGGATAAAGCATTCATCTTCAATTGTTGGAAAGACTTCTTTTAATGCTTCATAATATACCTCAAACGCAGTGACAAAACAGACTTTGACTTTATCGTCGATCATTTGAATTCTCTGAAACAACTCGAAACCTGTCATATTTGGCATTTTGATATCCAGCAAAAGCAGATCGTAGGCGCCAGCTTTGAAATTAGACAATGCTTCTAAGGGATCATTATACGTATCGGTTTCAAATCCACTACTTTCCAAACCTAATTTAAAGGCTATTGTGATATCAGGCTCATCGTCTACAATCAAAATTCTTCCCTTCAATCGTCCTTCTTATAAATACACTATTCCATTAGTATGTAAGGGTTGTTCTCGATACTTAATCATATTTCCTTTTTTATATGAGGAATACATCTTCTCTGATTGTTTTTATAATATGGGTGCTCGATACTATAGAAATACCTAGGAGAAATACGACCATTCTGGTTATTGTGTGCCATTCATCGAACTCTGGGCAACGTAGTATCCTATACTTACCAATAGCAAAAGGTTTAAAGGATGAGAATCTAGGAACTCAACAAAAGAGAGATATTGAGAGAGATACGAACCGAGATCGAAATCGACGGTTCTGCTGAACGGGTTTGGGCCGTACTCACAGACTTTTCTAAATTTCAACAATGGAACCCATTTATATTGACAGTAAATGGAACGCCTACGGTAGGGACAACACTAAAAATACATATTCGAACTTCACACGGAAAGATTAGGATCTATAGTCCTACGATAACGAAAGTTGATTTGAATCACGAGCTGTGTTGGTCTGGAAAATCCCTCATACCAGGAGTTTTTGACGGACAACGTATTTTTACAATAGAAACCCTCGGAACAAATCGTGTGCAGTTTGTTCATAAAGAAATCTTTACTGGATTTATGGTTTGGTTTACAACTCATCGTATGGAGAACGATATTCGTCAAAGCTTCGAAAAAATGAATTACGCATTGAAAAAAAGGGTTGAAGAGGCAGCCTGAAATATTATTTCAATTTTCAAAGTAATACCTTGATTCCTCAGTTTTGATCATACCATTTCAAATTTGAGTTGGCTGAGAATATCGACCTAGTAAAAATGAATAAAATCAGATTCATATGATGGAAAACCTTTTTTAGACTCATTACTATTCTTTTGCTTTTCGAAGTATAGGTAACCATGATTGGCCTAAATTTATGATCAAACATTTTGGCGAGTTTATGGATTTGTCCGAATCTAGGCGTATCAAATTATACTTATATAACTTAGAACGAGATACTGTAAGTATGCATTACATAATATTTTAATAAAAGCAGGCTGTATGTTTTTGTATCGGAAGTATGAAGAAAATTGAAGCTATAATTCCTCAGTCAAGGCTAGAAAGTGTATTTGAGGCCTTGAAAGAATTAAATCTGGGTGGTTTAACTTATTATGACTCAAAAGGTAGAGGACAAATTCCTACTCCTGAAATTCAATCTGGAAGAGGTACTTCTACGTACCGTCCTGAATTCAACGTAAATGCAACAATCGTACTAATAGTAAAAGATTCAATCGTGGATAAGGCTGTAGATAAAATTATTAATAGTACAAGCACAGGACTTGCTGGTGAAGGAAAAATCTTTGTATCAGAAGTATCAGATGCAATAGACATCGGATCGAATACTCGTGGAGAATCTGCAATCTGAATCTAATATAAAAAAGGTCTGTATCAAATTTAAGTTATCTTCGCCTAGTACAGTTTTATAGAACTGAATAAAACTTGAATACCAGCGAGAAGTTTATTGATTTACGGAAAATCGCAAATAGCAAAAAAGTATTAATGATATCTAAAAAAAGGCAAGATGGTTAATGAGAACGATTGTAATTATACTAATTAGTGTCATTATAATTGCTATCTGGACATCGTTTTTTTTGTACTCTGACCGTCACATAGATACCTTATATCTATTGTCTAGAAAATTACAATCCTTTTTAGATCTTTATGGTATTGAATTCATAAGTAATGATGCCTTTAGAATTGGGACACAAAATGGCACGACCATGACACATGGTACAAACGAAATGAGTTTACCTCAATTATTCATCAATAGTCAAAAATCAGTTGTACAGATATTAGGTAGTCATTCATCAGGAATTGGTTCTAATACAAGACTTGGCTCTGGATTCATTTATGATAATAATGCACACATTATTACTAACTATCATGTAACAGCGGGTACTACAAATCTAAATATTGTTTTCCTTGACGGTTCTATGTATGGGGCTAAAGTAATTGGTTCAGACACTTTGACTGACCTTACAGTACTTTATGCAGAAAATGTACCCAAGGACAAGCTAATTCCATTGCCCCTTGGCAATTCAACAAAATCAAGGGTTGGTGAAGAAGTCGCAGCAATTGGTAATCCTTTCGGTTTATCAGGCTCTATAACAAGTGGAATTATTAGCGGCATAGGGAGGATTCTTCCAACACATGATCAGGATAGTGGATCAATTTATTCTATTGCTGATGTTCTTCAGACTGATGCACCGATTAATCCTGGGAATTCTGGCGGACCATTACTGAATATGGAAGGCGAGGTTATCGGGATAACCTCGGCCATTATTTCATCCACGGGTGAATTTTCAGGTATTGGATTTGCAGTTACTTCTAATCTAGTGAATAAGGTAATTCCCTCTCTAATAACAAAAGGATACTTTAAACACCCTTGGCTTGGAGTTTCGGGCATTAATATTACACCTGAAATTGCAAGTAGAGTAGGTTTATCAAAACCGAGAGGATTTCTCGTAGTAGACGTTATGTCAGGAAGTCCTGCTGAAAAGGTTGGAATTCGAGGAGGCAGTAAGTCTATCAATAGTAGCGATAAGAACCTACGATTAAGAGGCGATATAATTACAGGAATAGACGATAAAGTAGTTAGAAAAATAGATGATATATTATTATACCTGCAGAAGTATAAAGCAGTAAATGATACTGTTAGACTAACTGTATTTCGAGACAAACTAAGCAGACAAATAAATATTACACTCGAGGCAGTCCCGAATTCACAGGAATCAGTTTAATAGCATTAGCATATAATAGAGAATATATCGGAAAGTCCATTAATAGGCTAAGTAAAAAACTGATCGAAATGAGGCATGTATTAATTTTATCTAACTATTCAAGTATTTGTTGTATCGCTTGACTTATTGTGACCATTCGTTTTCTCTTCGCATATGTCTCTATTATCTGGACCTGCGCGGGAGTAAGGCAAACAGGTATCGTTTTTCTTTTCATATCATTCATAACCGAATTAAATTCCTGCAAGATTATAATCTTTTCTATATCCTAATATGCTTATTTCACTTATCTTTT
>JAICSL010000149.1 GCA_025936955.1 Nitrososphaeraceae archaeon | reverse complement strand
AGTATGTAAAACAGAGATGAATTCATTCAGACTCTTACCTGAACTTGTCAATACTAGCATTACTTGATTCTTATCTCCTCCAGTTGTTGAACCGCCTCCACGCAGACTTGTGAATGAATATTGATTGTCAATTCCAAGACCTTGGCCTTTTAGATCTGAACTTACTTTGTCAACAATCTTTTCTGGTACAATGATTACACCTATAGTATCAATATTATTAGATGTAGTTGTTGTTGCAGATGAGGTAGTGTTGAAAGAATTGTTAAGTGGTTGATTGATAACTTCTATCGTTCCATTCATTTTATAGTTTGGGGCTCCTTTATCATTACTTGGACCAGAGTAAGCAAAATTTCCTGTCTTGTTAAACGTAATTGGATTTGAAGAAACAAAGTTGTCAAACACACCACTTTCATATACAGCTTTGTTCTGTGAATTATTGTTTACCAGAGTTATTTGATGTTTATGGCCGGCATCTGCGTTAAACCATGTTATTGTAGTCCCGACATTGATAACTGCATTCTGAGGAAGATATGGTTGATTGACAACTCTCAATTCCTTTGACTGTGTAGGGTCTTCATGTCCTTCATTTGGAAGTTCTATTATGAGGTTTTGAATATTTTTGCCAAGGACCATAGTATGAGTTTGATAAATGTGAGATGCTTGAATGTTTGGTTGTGTTTCTCTTAATGCAAATGCTGAATAAAATGATATATTTGTGATACCTAGTGAAGATGTTCCAAGGATCATAGCAATGAATATGCCAGCTAATACTAGCACAGTATTATTTTGGTTTTTACTCATTAAAATATAGAATCAATTAATATATTTAAACACGATTACGAATTCGCAAAAAAACAGACAATTGATCTGATAGTGGCATTTCCATTTTTCTAGTTATTAACTGAATTTAGTAATAGTATCATTCAATTTATATTTTTGTGTAATTGCAGGTATTTCATATAGTTATAAAGATTGATCTATTTTGTTCATTCTATTAATAGCATTTTTTCCGTGTTATTTTTGTTTACCCTCGTGTTTGTTTATTGTATGTTGTCTTAGATCTTCTCGAGAGTTAAAGGTTGCATTACAACTTTCACACTTAAAGGTTTGAGAAATATCAGCAACCTTTTGTGTTGTAGTCTTAATTTTAGAAGATGTTGTTTTTGAATCTGCAGATGTTGCAACAGATGAGGAGTCCATCTGTGGCCAGAGAGTTGCAAACATGGCGGGGGCATTAGCTCTAAGCCATCCAAACATTTTCTCCTCTTCTTGAAGATTTTGTCTTAGAATAGGTGTTGCATCACCAACATTCATTTTCTCTGCCATTTGTATAAGGAGATTATATCCTACAACTTCAGCATTTTCAACTATCGTATCTTCTACTGACTGGATCAATTCTGCTTCTGCAGAATTCATTGAATTATGTATTGTACTTCTTATAGGCTCAGGCGGTTTTGATATAGGTAATTCTCCTTTTTCTTGTGTTGGAGTTCCTCCGATTTTTGTGATAAGATCCCTTAGTCTATCTTGCTGTTCTCGTGTTTCCTCTAAATGGTGTTGTAACTGCTGCTTTGCATCTTCTAATATCGTTGTTTGTACTCTTCTTTGAACCCTTTCTAAGGCTGCATTTTCCATTGCTAACGCAGAATTCAAATACAAAATAAATTTGTCATGCTGATGATTTACCATATATAATGTATCAAATTCATATGGATGTCATTTGCTTTAAACGTTGATAGTAACTTGTCTCTAATCGATCAGGTAACCAATATAAAAACTCAGTCTGTTAGTAATAATATATGAATTTCAGAATTAACCAACTTATTGATCTTTTGATATTAATATTTCCAGAAGATCCAAAAAAATAAAATGTTTTCCTGAATCAAGAAACATAGGGAACTTTTGACTGTTAATAGGCAAATAATCAATAAAAGCACTACAATTTTTTTGACTACTCACGAATAGTGGCTAGTGAATGCTAATGATCAGCAATACAAGACGCATGTACGGTAGATGAGAATATAGTTATCCATAATGCACGACGAGGACAGTCACAGAAATAACATGATCAGAAATTGGTTATACAATATGTTAGGCAGACATTTAATTAGATTGAAGGAATTATATCTATGTATACGATCCTAGGATTTTGTTGGATTTTATTGAACGGGAATTGCAAATTTACACATATTAGCGAATAGGTTAAAAGACCTATCAAATATCTAATTTATATGACAGAAGACGAACGACTAGTCAGATTTTTAAAAGAGGGTAAAGACTGGGAGAGGAAAGTCACTAACATTCCTGGCTTATTTTTACTTAAAATACCGCCATCAAGATCAAATTCTTCTTCAGTATATATTGAGATTAATCCAGTCGATTCATTTGGCTCGCCTACAAAGAAAAGAGGCATCATCATAAGATCTGCTTCAGAATTACAACAAATTAGTGAGATTCTCACGAATCCAAAATTGACTCAGCTAGCAACAGTGATAGACGAGATCAATCCTAAAAGCAAGAGCTCATCTACAAAAACTGGTACAGATATATTTGAAATCTAAAAATATATAGAATTGATCATATATTTTACAAGACAAATTTCGGTCTAATATCATATATAGAGACACATAGCAAAGATTGTGGAGTTATTTTTAGTGTTTGAGATCACCAGGATATAAGTCGATATCATCGTGGAATTCGTTACTTTAAGCATATCTTTAAAAAATAGTTCTGGATATTCATGAATAATGTTAACATAATATACATGAACAGATTTTGTACGGTCATTATATTAATTTAGTATTGATTCTCTTACTTTAGATAAATTAGAGTGAGACGATGTTCTTAGCAAACAGTTATTCCACTCGAGGAGACGATTGTTATTTGGTATGCTTTATTATTTTGTAATTATCTTTGAGACAAAGAGACAATTATTCCAAGTACTATACCATATACAATATGGCCTCCAAGGCTGGCAAGTAATGGTAAATGCCCTAAAGGATGACGCCATGGAGATAATCCAGTTATCGGTTTATGTATAGGTGCTAGAGTAAGGATCCAGAGTGCAATGCTATACAGAAGTCCTAACAATGAAAATGGCATGATGTAGTGAATGATAGATGTAAAGAACGAAGAAATAAAGGGAAAGGCTATTCCTGCTAAAGCACCATTGAGGAAATGAAAGAGAAAGATTCCTTTAAAATGAATATGCTGTAAATCTGAAATATGAAAAAGACGAACTGTTATGATTTGATTTTCATGCCATTCAAATACACCACGTAATCCCCATTTTTTCCATGACGGGATCTCTGATATTGTCATAGCAATGGTTGATAATACTCCGCCAAGCAAACCAATAAGTACGGAATATAATATAGATATCAATTATCGGATACACAATATATTCAAGCTGATAATAAAAGGTAAACTACAATAAAGTAGTCAACATGGTATTTTATTACAACAAATAATATGGTGTGGGTGTATTATATGGTGTAGATTAATCAGTAAAAGAATAACGTATTCTACTGAGAACAATAATATTTCATATCAGTCAGCTTTTAGAAAGTTGTTTACATACTATAAAATAACATATTACGCCCCTCAATTAGATCTCACTCAAATTTGATCTAGTGGTCGTAGTTTTTTGTTGGCTTTAGAATAAATGCATGACAAAATTAACCTAGAAGATAAATTCTAGATATTACCCTTTTATCGCATACTATCAATTTTAGTTTCAAATAAACTATAATACGAGGCAGGTTATTTATGCAGAATAGGCGTCAGAAGGAGTCATCGTAGCAGAGCCAGTAATATATTCTATATCAGAATCATCTTTTAATAATTTCTCAAGTTCTTCTAAATACATACGTATTGCTTTGAATCGAAGTGTTCTATTTTCCTCTATAGATGACATGCGTTGATATCTATTGTATATCCATTCCTTTTTATAATCCAAATCAACTTTTTCGGCCGGATATACTACCTTGAGTAATACACTTCCTTCCCAATCATCATAATTGGTTTCAAACTGTACAATATCCAACAATAACTTTTGGTCTACTTTCGGAAATAGACTGGCTGCTTCCTGAAGCAAGTTTTGATAGCTTGACTTTAGCTTTGCAGAAGAAGAAGATGATGATGATGTATTAATATGTGTGTCCTCAGTATTCTTTTCTGTCATGATGAGAATAAGTAGAACATATTTCTTTTAACTATTTAGTATTATTCGAATTTGTATTTTTCTTTAACAAATTCCCAACTGTCATTTAGATAGATTATTCCTTGGTCAAATTTCTTTATTGAGGCTTTTGGAACCAAGTATTTATCAGGAGTAATCGGACCGTTGGATACTACTAGGTTCTCAGCCTGAATTGCAGAAACAATTCCAACCTGCTTTTCATCATTGGTATAAGCGGGCTTGTTTACAAGACTCTGCCAATCGTCAATTCCTTTATTTGTATCCATAGGTTAATATACAAAAATAATTGATATAAGCATTGTTAATAGCATCTAAATACTTTTCATTCTAGTTAAATAACTCATTCCTGAGTTCAACAATCGCACATCTTGATTTTATTACAATTAGATATATCTTAAGCTTCCATATATCAAGTGAAATGTCTCTATACTTGAGTTGATGTCAGGAAGAAGCTATATTATGGTAAATACATGCATACATATGGTAAAAGTCAGAGTTATTAAACTACTATTTCCTATTGGCGGCATATTTATCATAGCAGGAATATTATTTATAGCACAAAGTAAATCGCTAATAGGCCCACAATCTTCATTTATGTACAGCAATCCTCAATGGAGTGCAAACGGATTTTTGATTATTTTAACAGGATTAAGCCTATTGGTCTGTGGTATTGTGATTCCTCTTTTCAAAAGATAAATTTATGAACATAGCAACAAAATTTATCGAGTGTGATTCAATTTAGTATGTAATCTGTTCGATTCGATAACTCAATGATCAATCAAAATTTCAATTAATTATTAAAGTTATTGAGAATGAAAATATACAAATACACATATGAGAGGAGAGATATAATATTATAGTTAGAAACACAGATGGGAGTTGAAGATAATAATGATAGATCCGAGAGACATGTTCCTACATTTGATACAAATTCTCTCAACCGCGCCGTAGAGAGAGCAAGT
>JAICSL010000182.1 GCA_025936955.1 Nitrososphaeraceae archaeon | reverse complement strand
TTGAATCAAAAGTAGTAGCATTCCAAAAATACCTTACAGAGCAAAATAATCTGAAATCTATACAGGTAATTGCGAATCAAACTGTTGTTCAAGCTCAAGCTCAAGCAAGAGCAAACGTGGCTAGAGCTGAGGGTGAATCCCAAGCAATAAAGGCAATCGATCAGCAATTAAAACAGAGCCCAGACTATCTTAAATGGCAAGCTATCACTAAATGGAATGGACAAATGCCATATGCCCTAGGCAATGGCGGTTTTCCTTTCTTCCAGCTACCTCTGCAGCAACAAGGACCACAAAACCAGACGCAACAGTGACCAAAATAATGCTGAAATAGAAGATTGCTTGACTCCCACTATTTTTTAATAACTATTAAAAAATTTCTTTATAAAATATTAACTAGAATTAGTAATATTATGAATAATATGGCCCAAGATGGGAAGTAGAATTATTCTTAAATGCCACTTCCCACACAACAATAAAAATCAGACATTAATCAAGAGATCAAATTAGCTATAATCCCATATACAGCGGTTGATTTAGAATCCGGAATCGAACCATAGACATAAAGAACATATTTTCCTGTCGAAAGACCAGTTGGTATTGTAAAAGAAGATTTAGGACCGATCCCAGCCTTTGGCACAGGTAGATTAAAAGATGTACCCAACTTTAATGATTTGACATCTAATACCTTTGAGTTCAATATCTGGAACAACTGTGCTTTCATGTCTTGACGACTTATCTGAAAGTTAGTTGTCAATCCAGATGATGAAGATGTGGAACTATTAACAACGGAAGAGACATAAAATTTATCACCTCTTTTAAAGGAAACAGAAGCATTAGTAGGTAAATCTAGATTTGCATTAGCAAAGGCTTTCTGTGCAATCTTCCCCTCAGGCATCAAACCTAAAAAGGTAAGATCAGCTGTATTGTCATCACCATACACTACAGTTAACTGTGGATGAGAGACATTTGCTGTCTGAGGTTGTAAACCAGACGCAAAACCTACCTTTGAAGAGGAAATAGTTCCAATTATCATGATCAGTACAAGTGTTATAATAGCTTGTGTAGCCAATACAGTCATCAATTTAGTTTAGATACTGGAGTATATACGGCATATCAAATAAACTACTTAGAGATTTTATCATTAGATCTACGTTGCTGTTAAGTGAGCAGCGTTCTTTGCTAGTCACACTTCGATATCGATTTATAAAGGAATAGAGATTAGACTAGGCAATCAACTTTCAACATACATCATAAAAATTTTTAAACACATAATGACCAGTATAATCTATCAGATACTAAATACAAGTGGAACAGTCCCCAAAATAAAGAAAACATACTACTGGCTACCTACATTGAATGAGCATGCAAGACACTTAATATCAGCAATTTCTAAGAGAATCAATTTCATAGTAAATTAAAATTATTAATGGAGCATGTTCTGCATTAGAGAACTAAGATATACAGGAGTTTTTATGTCTCCTTCTTCTGCATAAATCATTGCCATAATGCATATGGACATTATCACTATAATAAAATTTGCTAGTTTATGTAGAGTTTTAGCCCTTTAACCAATACTCTTCAAAAGGTTCTATTTCTTCTTTAAATTTGACGATTAAAAGATCTCCAACTTTAAATTGACATTTTAGAAGTGATCTTGGACGATGATATGATGATTCAATTATACGAATTCCTTGTTTTTTGTCTTTAATATGACTTTATCTATTACAGCAATATATTTAAAATTATCTTTAAATTTAGATTTCCTATATTTGAATAATGAACAGGTCATTAAATCAACATATAAATAGCGAATAGAAACAAGCTAAACTACAAATAATTAATCATAATATTCGAATCTTGTAAAAATCCGATTATAAATTTATTCAAAATAAAAAACACAAGTCTAAACCTCTACTCTATCGAGAACACTCACTAGAAGCATTACTTCACATATACAAATTTAATAGATTGAAACATCTTGTTATAGATATGGATAATTCTTTTTTAACAAAAATAAAAAGCAAGGTGAAATCATTGGAGACAAAAACAAAAGACAAGGCACGAGTTATAAAATCATCTAATGTTGGTGTTAACGAGAATTCTAAAGTCCAGAGAAATGGAAATGATGAGCAACCAGTCAAGGATGTTGTAACTCCAGTTAATCAAAAAGAAACCACTGCCACAGAACCGAATCCTCAAGAGATGGTAGAACAATCTTCTCAAACTCAAGACGAACGCGATTCTAACTATGAAATATTGACAGGAGACGATGGAACTATATTATATTACAAATTAAGTAAACATAGTAGATCTAAGAAGTCAGTTTAAGAGGTTCTATAGCAATAGTATCTACTTTATTTCCAACGATTACAATGCGATATATCAAGAATTTCTAATAGAGCAAATGTCAACACAGAGTATCAGTAGATAGGTATCATCGAAAGTTGCTATTTATAATAGACGGACTCAGTAAACTTGTATTACGACAGGTTAGCCTCATTTTATAGCTGCTACCTTTTATAGACAATCAGGATAACCTGGGTTAGTGAGATCCATCTTTGTCCATGCATAAACATGTATTTTTCAATTCTGTATCAAATACTAGAATGATTGATTGCAGCTCCTTCTGCGAATCCTTCTAATGCAAATCATATTACAAGAATCACTAGCAGTTTATCAAATAATAATTCCTAAATGGTAGTTTTTTCAGTTCGTAGAGCTTTGACTTTAGATTTTTCACAAGCTATATAATAGATTATTGCAAAACGATCTTGGATCCTATAAAATTTGACAGATTCAACACACAGAGTGGCTGTTTTAGACCAAGAACTTTGTCAACCCAGAAAATGTGGACTGGAATGCATAATTTACTGTCCAGTAAACAAAACTGGAGGAGAATGCATAGTACAACGTCCTGAAGACGGAAAAGCTGTAATTTCAGAAGATCTTTGCACAGGCTGCGGAATTTGCATACATAAATGCCCTTTTGACGCCATTGTGATTGTTAATTTGGCCAAAGAATTGGCTGAGGATAAAATTCATCAATTTGGCATCAATTCATTTAGGTTATACCGTCTTCCTGTTCCCAAGAGGGGCGCTGTAGTTGGTTTGTTAGGGAGAAATGGGATGGGCAAATCTACAATAGTCAACATTCTATCAGGAACTATTAAACCTAATTTTGGTAATTATGAAGGCGAAGTCACATCGGATACTATTATCAAAAATTTTCAAGGTACGGAGTATAAACAATACTTTGAGAAAATCGCAAATGACGACTTGCGTGTATCCATTAAACCTCAATTAGTTTATCTTATTCCTAAAAAATTCAAAGGAACCACAAAAGAATTGTTAAAAAAATATGACGAGAGGAACGTATACGATGATCTAGTAGACAAACTTGGATTGAAAAACGCACTTGATCATAACGTCAGCGAATTAAGTGGTGGAGAATTACAAAGAGTCGCCGTAGCTGTTGCTGCTGCTAAAGATGCTGACTATTACTTCTTTGATGAGCCATCTTCTTACAATGATGTTTACCAAAGACTCGCTGTAGCAAAAATAATCCAAGAGCTGGCACAGGAAGGGAAGAGTGTGATGGTAGTGGAGCATGATATGACATTATTAGATTATCTTTCAGATAATATTCATATCCTCTACGGAGAACCAGGTGCATACGGTATTGTTTCGACCCTACAAAGTACAAAACTTGGGATTAATAATTTTCTCGAAGGATTTCTGCCAGTAGAAAACGTACGATTCAGAGAAAAAAGCTTCAAATTTGACACTACAAGCTCAGTTGCAGATGTTATTATGGATGCTCCAGTAGCTCGTTATTCAGATATTACAAAGTCATTCCCATTATTTCAACTTAAGATATCCTCAGGACAAATAAGGCAGGGAGAAATCCTCGGAATAGTTGGCGCAAATGCACTTGGTAAGACGACTTTCATGAAAATGTTAGCAGGCATAAACAAGCCAGATTCCGGTAGCATCGAAATTAGTGCAAAAATTTCGTACAAACCCCAGTATCTAAACCAAGACTATGATGGAGATGTACGTTCACTATTCGACAATCTTTCAGGTCAAAATATGACATGGGCTTCGATAGAGGAGCAGATTTTGATTCCACTAGGAATAAAAAAGCTATACGAAAGAAAATTAAATAAGCTGAGCGGGGGTGAATTACAGAAAGTTGCTATTAGTGCATCTCTGATACGACAAGCAGATATCTATGCTTTGGATGAACCATCGGCATTCTTAGATATAGAAGATAGGATCGCGTTGGCAAAATTCCTACAACGCTTTGTAAGATCACAAGGCAAATCAGCGGTTATTATTGATCATGATATTCAGCTAATAGACTTGGTATCAGATTCTTTGGTCATTTTCGAAGGAAATCCAGGCATAGAGGGCTCGGGGAGCCAACCTATGCCCAAAGAAGACGGGATGAATAAATTCTTGAAAGCCCTATCAATAACATATAGACGAGACGAAACCAGTGGAAGACCACGTGTTAATAAAGAAAGCAGCAGATTAGATAGAATGCAAAAAGATTTGGGAGATTA
>JAICSL010000273.1 GCA_025936955.1 Nitrososphaeraceae archaeon | reverse complement strand
AGACCTGGACTTAACCTCTTCTTTTGGATATTGTACCGATATGAACATCTACAATCTGTCAAGGTTTTTAAGAATCGATGATTTGATAAGACAAGATATTATTAGACTATACTATATTAATAAAAACTTTCAAAATTAAAAAAGGAATCAAGTTTTATAATGATAAACAAGTATGAGATAAAAGATAGTCTTGAAAGAGAAAGCAACACCTAAAATAGAGATAATTGAGGCTTGGTCATAATTCATATCTGTTTTCAATATGTCATATAGCTTGAAGCTAACCCTTGAGATAATTTTGAGAAACACTGTCTCAAAGAATAGATCTTGATAGATTAAAGTATCATCCTTTTTAATATCCTGTATTTGATGGGTTGTATACCATAGCCGAGTGTACCAAGGAGGAAACGTGGCAGATCGTATGTATATACTCCAACAACAGTACTTCTAAGAAGATGTTTTATTGTAAAGGATATGATGGTTTATTTGAATCGATTCCAACAAGGAGTACATACTTTTCTTAATATAGATTGTAAGTATAACCCTAAACGTATACTAGTATGTGGTCTCGTAACAATACCTAGTAGAAGGCGTACATTTGAGAGATCTTGTAGTACCTATAACAGCAGATGTAACTACTACTGCTAATATGCAGGACAATCAGATGTATGTTACTTTAATGTCTTCTTCTTCTTCTATTTTCTCTTCATCATTGGTATGTTATATGGTGGCTGATCCTGGATACGATGGTAAGATACTGTACGAGTATAGCAAAGGAGTATTGGGATAATCTGGTTAGTCCCACGGTAGAGCGATATAAAAGTACTTTTAGGAAGAGGCTCGATCTTGTATGTCTTTATGAATCGGCATTAGGACAGTCTATCTACAACTAAAGAAGAATATCTGTAGAGCCATCGTTGATAGAACATATCTAATCAATCTTTAGGATATGCCAATTACCCGCATGGGGATTCCATGCTGTATCTACTTTGTACTCATCAGTTTTATTATATCCATAACGGTATACTACAGTTGTAAAACCAACAAATCTAATCAAGTCAATAAAGTATATGTACTCGGTACTTGCAGACATGGAGTTCTTGATAAAAGAAGATGGAACTCAAATTATGACCAAGCCTAATGTAACTAATTATTATTCTAACACCGTCTCGGCAATAGATACTTCCACAAATAAAGTGGTTACTACCATAAATTTTGAAATTGGTCCATGTGCTGGTCCATGATGAATTGCTTATGATTCAGATAATAGGGAGATGTATGTAGCTAATTTGGGTGATTATTATAAATAAACAGACCAATTAATTATTACTCAAAAGTTTCGTATCGTAAGAAATGTTAATTAAATATATAGGAATATCTTTTTGTTCAGAACGCTTTTTTTTAATTTCTTTAAATTCATTTCAACAAATTGAAAAATAATCGAGACTTGTCCTTTTCACCATATCATTACTAATGCTGTTAGAAGAAGATTCGTCCGTGCTCTTGGCACAGAGTGATCCTTTGGGAATTTACATTAACAGATTGATGTTCTCCTAATACGGTTTCTCTCCATTGATGTTCCCTGGAGGAGTATAGCGACACACTAGAACACCGTAATTTTTGCCGGTGGCGGTAGCGCAACCAACCTGGGTTGTGGATTTCCAGACCATCTGCGTGTAATGACCAACGGCATTATCTCCTGTTGCAGAAGGTAAGCCCTGAAAAACGTTCTTTTCGGCGATCCAACCCTGCATTTCCTGGGCTATCAGTACCGTCGTTGGAGTGCCATAGAGCCCTGCAAGATTCTCCCCCTCGGGAGACATAGGATGGGCAGCTACCCACTCAGCGGTCGGGTGCTCGGACTTGCCTGTATCAGCCAGATACTGGGCATAAGTCCTGGCGTCGACGGCTAACGTGTCATTCCATACAAGCGGTGGAACTCCAACTGCAGCACGTTCTCGGTTATGCACAGCCAATACCATACTTTTCAAATCTTCTCCTCCATTGTAGATATCTTTATTGCATGTATCACAGTAAGCATTTCCGGTATTATTACTCCCAGTAGATGTAGTAGGTAAAGTGGCGCTGTTACCCGTTGACGAGCCACTATTATCAGTTGTAGTAGTAGTAGTTCCACCACCAGCTGACGAGCCACTATTATCAGTTGTAGTAGTAGTAGTTCCACCACCAGCTGACGAGCCACTATTATCAGTTGACCCACCAGCTGACGAGCCACTATTATCATCAGTTTGTCCACTAGCATACATAATTGCTGAAGTAGGCAAAACCATTGAAAATACTATTAAAAATATCAATGAAATAGTTATTCTATTCATAGTTATCAGTGCCGTAACATACATAAAAAGCCGATGTTAAACGAACAGTCCAAAGTAGAGAATGCAATAGGTTAAAATATTAATTCAGTGGATTATCAAATACTAAATTTTTTTATTTTGGCTACCTGATAGTTCCATTTTTGGATTTGATCAAGTGTTTGCTCAGTAGAATAATTCGTTTGTTGTGGCATATAACACAGGTATGGTAATTTGTATGCGACAATCTTCAGTTCAAGGCAAGCCTGTAAATCATCATAGTAATGTTTTATGTCTTGAGGATTTTAATAGAATAGATCAACAATTTAAAGACAAATCAACCTGAACATATGAGTTTCCTTCTCCTTAATCAAAGTATTGACAATTAAATTAGATTGGTTTTCTTGGACTGGAATATCGTTACCAAAATAGATATCGCGTTCGGTCGAAACAACTACAAATTTGTTTATTTACTTAATCTATTATTATCAATGCTACTCTTAATATATCAATACTACTTTGTTGCTTGATTCGATAAACAGGCACAGGTAAAAGATATATTTTTTCCAGACAAGGTTAATAATTAGGACGATTCGCATTGCAAACATCTATTCAAATCGTTATCAAATGACAAAAAAAATAATCATGCAACAAAGTAGATTAAACGGAACAAAACAAGCATTATAATCATATAGCTGTTTATTGATGTTGCAAATATCATATGTT
>JAICSL010000152.1 GCA_025936955.1 Nitrososphaeraceae archaeon | reverse complement strand
CAAGACACTAGATTTATTTATCTCATCTGACTGCTCCTTATATTGTATTGAACTTCTTTCTTTTATCATACTAAATCTTGTTAAGATCCATACCTTCCAATACTTATCAAAGTCAAATTCTATTGAAGCCATTATATATTAACTTCTCTCAGCAAGAGAAATAAGTTTCTTATGCATTTCGAAATTGTAAACATATAGAATATCAATGTTATATTAATTTATAAAGCAAGTGTCGGAACTAATATCTGAAGGATTTTAAATGTAAAAATTACTATTTAACTCCATTACAGATCATCAATTTGACATGTCAACATATATTTAGATATCAATTAAAACGCATGTGAGAAAGGTAGGTCATTTAAAACTTATCGCCACGTCCTTAGTTTATAAGTAGCCGTGATGTCTTGTACAAGATGAGCAGATGTGGCAGAGTGGTCTTCCTTAGTTATAACAGGAACACAATAATGCGTCGGCCTTGAGTTCCACGTATGAAAGTAAGCCGATTCGCCCTCGGGCGATCAGGAGTTCAAATCTCCTCATCTGCGTTAATTTATCTCTTTTCTGGCAGTTTCTCTATGTTGTTTTATTCTTACTTTTTGAACATGTCCCGCTTTAATTCTTCTTTCAAGTCGACTTATTAGTTGTCTGCTCGCACTTATTACATCATATTCTGCCGCCTTCGCGTCAATTACTCCATTGCCGGTCATTACTCTGGCTCTAACAGAATATTTATGGCTCTTGTGTTTATCCACATAAACAACTATTTGATGTATATTTTCTATCTTTCCTTGAATTTTGTTCATAAATTTATACATCTGTTCTTCGATTTCTTGTCTGGCCTCATTGTCATCTAAATGAGCTATGTGAATAGAAGGGCGAGTTTGTTTTGGAAGAGTTAGTTCTAATGTATCCTTTGGAGTAATTATACCAATTGGTCTTCCATTACCTACAACAATAATTTCACCATGTCTTCTAAAATTTTCAATTACTGCATTAAGAGGTGTATTAGTTTCTACTGAAAATGCTCTTCTAGAGATATCTTTGGCTTTTACACCTCGGAAATCTATTATCGTGTCTATTCCTGCGGATTTAGCGTCCCTTTCCCTAGGAGCGGCAATGATCCTCGCAATGTCTAATGGATTAATAACACCGGTAAGAATACCCGATGAATTGATTACTGGAAGTCGTGAGATATTATACCTTCTCATCTTTGACAATGCATTACTTAATATTACATTTTCTTCAATTACAATAGCACCTGACATAACTTCATCAATACTGGAATGACCAAAATCTGCGGTAAGTAACACATCTGTTTCGCCAACAATGCCTATCAATTTTCCATTTTCAACAATAGGTAGTGAGCTGTTTCCAGTTTCAACAATTAGTTGAGTGCACTTTTCAATGGAATCTGTTGGATTCAGAATAGGAGTTTTTACAATGAAACCCTTTACTTTTGATTGGGGAAGAATGTTTATTTTAAGAAATTCCTTAGAGAAAACCATGCCAAAGTATGTAAGATTATCGTCAACTATTGGTATCTGATTAATATTATGTTGATACATGATGTTCACGGCTTTTGAAATCGTATCTTCTAACGATAAAGTGAAAAGTTTGTTCACCATGATCTCAGATACGTTCATAATTATACTGCAAAAGATCGAGCTAATTAAAAACTTTCCTATGTATCCTATCCTTAGTGATTCAAATCCACATATTATAATATGATTCGGTCATATAGGTATTAGTAATAATAATATCTTAAGAATATTAAAGCCATAATTTAATTTAATGTATATAGTGTACTATTATCTTGACAATAGAAAAGAAATTTTATGAAATGAATAGAAGTGAGCGTTTACAATATTTGCAAAAGACTGTGGGATTATCTGCTGATGAGATATTATTAATACAAGATCCATCATTAATTCTTCCATTTGATACTGCTGATCGGATGGTAGAAAATGCAATCGGTCTGTTAGCATTGCCATTTGGTATTGCAACTAATTTAGTTGTCAATGGAAAAGAATACCTTGTTCCAATGGTTACAGAAGAACCATCTGTTATTGCAGCAGCAAGTAAGGCAGCTAAGATAGCAAAAAGTAAAGGAGGGTTTGAAGCACAAGCTGACGAATCATTCATGATTGGTCAAGTACAAGTTGTTTCATTACCCGTTTCATTAAAAATAGCAAAAGAGAAGATTTTAAACCACAAGAAATCCATTCTACGATTAGCAAATTCAAAAAGCAAATCGGTTGTTGCCAAAGATCTGCAAATTCAATCATTACTTGACAAAAGTAAAAATAATATGGGTGAGATGATGATTGTAGAGCTGATAATTGATACAAAAGATGTAATGGGTGCTAATATAATAAATACAATGTGTGAAGCAATATCTCCAGCAATAGAAGAAATAACAGGAGGCAAAGTTATTCTAAAAATACTTTCAAACTATGCAACAAAACGCTTAGTACGATGTAAAGCTGTTTTTGGAAAAGAAGATCTCGGAGGCGAAAATATTGTAGAACGAATTCTTTTTGCCTTTGCATTAGCATATTCTGATATATATCGTGCTGTAACTCATAATAAAGGCGTGATGAATGGAATTGATGCAGTTGCATTGGCTACAGGACAGGACTTTCGTGCAATTGAAGCGGCAGCTCACGCCTATGCATGTAGAGATGGAACTTATCGACCATTAACAAATTGGTACAAAACAAAAGAAGGCGATTTGATAGGAAAAATTGAGTTACCAATGGCTGTTGGAGTAGTGGGAGGAGTGATATCAGTAAACCCTATGTCCAAGTTAGCTATGAAAATATTAGGTGTTAAAACTGCTAGAGATCTTGGTATGATACTAGGATCAGTTGGTCTTGCTCAAAATTTATCTGCACTTAGAGCATTAGCATCAGAAGGAATACAGAAAGGACATATGAGACTACATGCTAGAAATATATCTATTATGGCAGGAGCTAAAGGTAACCAAATAGACATAATTGCAAAACAAATCGTAAATGAAGGAAACATAAATGTTACTAGAGCAAGAGAAATACTTGAATTACTCGATCGTGATGTTTGACACTTCCAATCTGTTTACTTATATCCAATTTCATTCTCACATGATAACTTTCTTCAAAATCTTCTACATAAATCCAAAGTTATTGTCTACGAGAATTAATCTTGCAAACTGCATATTTCTGATCCATCTTAACACATATCTTGAAAAAGAATTCAATCACGTTAGTAATAATTAGATAATTAGGAAATAAACTTAGTAAATATATATCTCATAATAATTTAAAGTATTGGTTCATTATGGCTATATTAAAGTTCGTGATACCTAAGGGTAGTATTGAGGAACCAACATTTAAACTCCTCGAACAAGCTTGGCAGAGTATAAGTGGTAGAGGACGTACTTATAGAGTAAGACTCAGTGATCCTGAAATAGAAGTCAAGATCCTGAGACCACAAGAAATTCCAACTTATATACAAGAGGGATTTTACGATGTTGGAATTACTGGCAAAGATTGGATTAGAGAAGCCAAAGCAGATATTGTAACATTACTTGACTTAGAATATGGACGAGTAAAACAAGTAATTGCTGTTCCAGAAAGTTTTGGATTTACAGATCTAACTGGGTTAATTACAGGTTTTGCGAAGGAAAAGAGGACTCTGAGAATATCTTCAGAATATTTAACTACCACAGCCTATCATATAAAATCAAATTCAGCTTATAAAAAATATTTTGGAAACACTGATCCTATGGTGATAACTCCTTGGCTAAGGATTGGAGAAAACAAAAATGTGCAAATATTTCTTTCCTTTGGAGCCACCGAGGCAAAACCACCAGAAGATGTCGATGCTATATTTGACATAACAGAAACTGGTACTACTCTCACACAAAATAATCTAAAAATAATAGATATTGTAATGGAATCAACAGCTGTTCTTGTAGCAAATAAAAATTCTCTCAAGGATACAAGAAAGAGAGAGAAAATCACAG
This sequence comes from Nitrososphaeraceae archaeon, assembly GCA_025936955.1. Taxonomy (GTDB): domain Archaea; phylum Thermoproteota; class Nitrososphaeria; order Nitrososphaerales; family Nitrososphaeraceae; genus JAICSL01. The sequence continues at coordinate 1,141 of JAICSL010000152.1, read as the reverse complement.
ATATGGTCGCCTTACTAAAGGGCGCTGTGGAAGCTCGCAAAAAACTTCATATTTTTGTTAATGTTAAGAAAGGAAATCTTGATAAATTACTGAAAAATTTACCAGCACTGAAGAAACCAACAATCAGTCCGTTAAGTGAGAAAGGATGGTACGGAGTTAATTCAATTATTGATAAGAATGAATTTATTAGAATAGTTCCAATAATTAGAAAAATGGCACAAGGGTTAGTTGTTTTGGAAACGAGGCAAATTCTTTCTCTCGATGAAATAAATCTAGATGAGTTTTCTTGATAAAGGTAATATCTATCACCGATGTAAAAGCTGATGCTGAACTGTTGCGTAATTCAACTACCATTTCAGATGATCAGATTCAACAAACAAAAACAGTGATGGAGGAAGTAATAAAACATGGTGATACGGCAGTTATTAATTATACTAATAAATTTGACGGTGTTAAACTAAATTCGCTTAGAGTTACAGATAGAGATTTCAAAGATGCCTATAGCAAAGTTACAACTGAGCAGATTAGATCCCTCAAAATTATGAAAGAAAGATTAATGAAGAGCGAATTGGCACTCTTAAACCGGCTTAAAGGAATTTCACTTTCGTATGATGGAGTAAGGATTCAGCGTTTAGTTCAACCCATTCCTAGCGTTGGATGTTATATTCCTGGAGGAAAAGCGCGTTATCCTAGTACAGTAATAATGTGTGCAGTACCTGCAAAATGTGCTGGTGTAAAAAGAATAGTGGGAATCTCACCTCCATTAAAAAGCGGGACAATAGACCCTTTGACTCTTGTAGCCGCTGATATATGTGGGATTGACGAATTTTATATGATGGGAGGTGCTCAAGGAATCACGGCGTTGGCCTTTGGTACTAATAGCATAAACAAAGTTAGTAAAATAGTTGGTCCAGGAGGAGTGCATGTCACTGTCGCTAAGATTCTTGTATCTGGTAGAGTATCCATTGATATGGTTGCTGGTCCTACTGAATTACTTGTTTACGCAGATTCATCTGCCAATCCAAAATTGGTTGCGCTAGATCTTATTTCTCAAGCTGAACATGGTGTTGATACACTTTGTGGTGCAGTGACAACGTCCCAGAAATTAGCGGTGCAGGTTATAAAAGAACTTACCTCTATT
>JAICSL010000304.1 GCA_025936955.1 Nitrososphaeraceae archaeon | reverse complement strand
TTATTATTATAGATACCAAAACCTTGCAAAAAGTAGGAGAGATTGAAGATAGTAAGGGTCCACATAATCTTGACATAACAAGTGACGGTAAGTTGTTATTTGTTGCTAATGCTGGTTCAAGTAATGTTGCGGTCATTAATACGACTTCCTTACAAATTTTAAAGAAAATTCCAGTTAGTTTGGGACATCATGGTATAGATGTTTCTCCGGATGACAAAAGAGTTTATGTATCTGGGATAGGCTCTGACAAAGTAAATGTAATTGATGTTCCAAAACTTGAGCTGATAAAACAGATAATCGTAGGAAAAGGTCCACATGGTATACGAACAAGTGCTGATGGAAAGCTTTTATTTGTAGATGTATCAACAGCCAATAGAATTGCTGTTATAGATACCAATAGTTTAGAAATAATAAAGCAAATTCCAACAGGTAATACGCCATTCTGGCTTGCGGTTCCTGGAAACCATTGATTTTTTTCTTTTGTGATAGAATTTAAAAAGATAATTCAAATGACCACCGAATTTCTTATATGATAAAACAGCCGTATTATCAGGCTCAAAAAATTACTGTAACGTAGATCCCAAAGTAGAAAATATCAATTTGGAAAGTATCGAAGATCACATCAGACTCAAAGATTCAGAAAAGGCACAAAGCAAGGCTATTAGAATCATTACAAAAAGAAGAAAAAGAAGGTCAAGACAATGATTAATTTCATCATCATTGTCGATTTAGATCTTATATCTAAATAGAATATTTAAAGTTGTTAATGGATGTCAACCATGATTTATTGTTCCATCTTGATTTTGTGATAGTAAAATTCCCATAGCATAAGCTGTTATACTGCTTGGATCGGACTCACCATGATCTTTTGATCTAGCTGAAAAAAATTGTTCACCTACAGTAGTTGAAGGATGTAAAGCCCATAGCATATTTCCGACGCCTGTATAATGCACTTCACCATCACCACCACATAATGCAAAGACTGAATCTACATAAGCAAATCCAAAAGGATGAGCAGTCACACCTGACGTCGTCTGAAAAATACGCTTTCTGATTTTGCCTACCGGAAGCTGTTGTTTGATTGAAATCACATACACTTTTAAATTTGCAGGATCTGCTTCTAAATGATCTTTAGAACGGGCCTTCCACGAAGTATCTGAATCTGGAAAAGAGGCTGTAGCAAGATTTCCATATCCATGCCATTCCACCTTAAATCCGCCGTTAATGAGTATATAGCTATTATCAGGAGGGCTGACTGAAACCTCAGGGTGTTGGGCAACTCCACTATCTGCGGCATTCACAGAAATATACTCCATCAATTGTTCTCTACTCATTCCTTCGATTTTCATACCAATTGCGTAGGCGTATAGAGGATAATTCATAGGGTATCTGTGATCCTTTGAGGATACTAACCAACCTGTCAAGTCGTCATTAGGATATGAGGCAGTTAATAATGCACCAGGAGAATTTTCCGTGGCATCACCTCCTCCACCTATAGCCACCATATTAGGGTCCACATTCACACCAAAATCTGTAAAATGTTCTTGTTCATTTTGTGATTTTGCAAAAAATACTGCGGTAGTTATAAGACCTGAAGCATCATGAAATTCATTTACGCGTTCACCCGGTACAGATGTTAAGGAAATTCGCCTCCTTCATAATATAAGAATTGTAATAAATATTTAACTTCAACAAAGTCATTATCCAGGAACATATAAAAACATTTTTTAATAAATATAAAAATTTAAATTACCAAATATTAGACGAGGTTTTAATAATATATTACTATACATATTATTACAGAATGTTGACTCGTTTTAAAGAGAATGTTTATGTAGTTTACCTATTTAGATATCTTAAACAAAATATCTTTACACTAGATCTCTTGCATAATTAGAAACATTTCATTCAGTCCACTATTGATATATCTCCTTTCTTTTAGTGATGCTGTTTCATTATTCTATAGTTTACCAGTCCTGCAACTATATCTGACACTTTATTGTAATTTTTTATCAATTTGTTTCCAAATACATCTTCAAGTATCCTGTACTTTTTCAATCTGCAAATGGTGTGCTCTATTACTATTCTCTTCTTTGAGTGAAATTTGTTATACTCTTTTTCTTGCGATAGATCCAGATTTCTTTTCTTTTTACATGGTAGTGCGATGACAGTTGTTCTGGGAAGTCCGTTTCTATGCCAAGATATCCCAGATCAAGCACATTAACAACCTGTTTAGGAGTAGATGGGTGATCCTTCTTATAAATATCATAATCATGCCTTTTTCCTTTCTTGTAGCATGTTTTATGAATGATAATTCCATGATTGTTAACCATAATCTGTGACTTGACAGTAGTATGTCTTTTCTTCTTACCGGAATAAAAAACCTTTTTTCTTTTATTATCTGTAGGTCTTGGAATTTGCTGCTGTTCGGTGCAATCTATGAAGTATAGAAAGCCAGAAAAGTATTGTTCAACTTCATCAGGAGTTCGGAGCCTCTTTGTAATGTTGTATATTTTCTGTGGAATTGGTAAACATTGCCTTATCAAACTTTCAATCTTTTGTATATCTCTGCAGATGTTACTTTGGTCCAAATCAAATAAAAAACCAGCTAATGTGTAAGTAATGTAAAGACGATAATAAACAAGTAGCATTATACATCTATCTTTAACACCTAGTTTGAAAGGTCTTCCAGCTCCTGGTTCTCTTTCCCG
>JAICSL010000030.1 GCA_025936955.1 Nitrososphaeraceae archaeon | reverse complement strand
TATAATATTATTATATATTCTGTGAGGCATTAAAACATCAGATCCAACATTAATCGTGCACGATCTAATAAGTTCGTCTGTGTGGTTTGAAATCAAACTCGTCTCAACCTTCGTTTTCATATATACAGAAAAATTAATTAATACATTTTCTTTAAACAGTGTCATAAAATGGGTTACATGGATCTGATGAGCAAGGTAGAGAATTTGGAATTAATTGGAGGAATGATCAAACATTTTGGAGCAAATCCAGGTAAGTTAGATAGTGTCTTTGATCTAGAGGATGGTTTCAGTAAGACCATTTGGATGAATAACTGCATAGAGAAGCTACAGAAAGATCCCGCCTCTGCACGAATGCTCGATGAAAGATATATGGGTCCTGATTATAACTTAGACGAGCTTCTAAAATTACCAAAAAATTCATTAGGATATACTTATGCCACGTTGATGAAATCTATGGGTCTTCAAGTACACTTTTACAAGTCTAGGGATAGACCAAGCCTTGATGATTTATCAGACTATGTTACTATGAGGGTTCGTAAAACACATGATTTGTACCATACAATAAGTGGGTTTAATATGTATCTTGGCGAGATAGGGGTTATAGCATTGAATGTTACTCAATATGCTTATCCTGCATTCATGCTAGTAGATCTTATTGCCGTAGCTGCAGCTTGTTTTCCGGGGTTAGCCAAGATTCCAGAATCTGAAAAGCTGCAGTCTGGTTTAGTATTTGACACTCTATCTAAAGGGATAAAAATGGGGCGTGAAGCAAAACCCCTCTTTCCTGTGAAATTTGAAGAGATGGTTGAAAAGCCAATCGAGGAATTAAGGAAGGATCTAAATATCACTCCTATCAAGGAGGGTCCTAGCTGGTATCAGTATCCCAATCTAAAAGATGCAGGACTGTCTTAGTGTAGTGTATTAAAGGCTTCCATTAGATAATTGTCGTGCCATATCTCTTAATTGATAATAAGTCCAGTACAAATTTTGTAGCACTCCTCTATTATCAATTCTACGACGTTAGCATTTATGTTGATAGTAAATAATATACATGAATATGGTGGACAATCGTATCTAACTATCAGAGTGGAACATTGGCAACCATAGAATTGTCCATTTTTGTTAGTTTATTTAACAATAATATCTGTATTCAGCCATCCTCACTCCAACCACTTTTATGATATATTTTATTCTTGGCGGTATGTTTGAGTCAAATTTTACTGGATTCTGTCGAACCTTCATTGATATTATTGTTCATAAAACTATCGTTTGGTTATAGAATATCTGCTCTTAAATTAGCAATGTAATGAGTCTTTCTTTAAACTTTTAAAATCGTTAGGACGGGGGTATGTTTTAATAATTATTTGAACTTTTTCACATAAAGCATACTAACAAAATATACTTATAACCAAATTCCGTAAGAATTGATCTGCAACCTCTTTATTCTATATCTGCCTGAAGAAGAGAAGACAATAGTATGGGACTGGGTGGAACAATTGGATCAATAATTGTGGGTATAATAGCATTAATCATAATAATTGCAATTATAGTCTTTTTGATAAAGGTAATTGCATCTGTTTTTATAGGAATAATAATCTTGGCGATAGTCGTCGGTGTAGGATACTGGATTTATAGTAGGATAAAGTCCTGATAGTATAAAACAAAGCATCTTTGTATCATGATCTACAAATATTTTTTTATTATTAATACAGAGATCATCGAAATATGAAGAGTTTTTATATAACCTTATTTCATTTTTGAAAGATGTATGCTATCTACCCAAGATCTGTATGATCTGCATGAATCATGTAAGATATTATTAGTAGAAAAATCTAATGAAAAATTTAACTTCCCTTACACATTATTTTTAAAAATGAAAAGGAAAACTTTGTTTATATAATCTGCTGTCGCAGATTTTCTCCTCATTCGTTCTGATATTTGGTTTCGTATCTGCTGTTGCCTTCTCTAATCAGAGCAGCATTATTACGTGTACAAAACGGTTCAGATGATAAACGAGCACGGAAAGTTTCTGGGACATGGCATTTAATGAATCAAAGTTAAGTCTCTTATTTTTTCAATGCTTCGTTTGATATGATGAAATTAGTTGGCTCATATATGCATAAGCATACTATAACTGCTACTATATCTGCTGCTGACTTTGATGTTACAGGAAAGACAAGCACTAGTACATATTATGACACTGCTACGATATCTATGGAGGAAGGATCAATTGATAATTCCAATAGTTAAAGCTATCAAGCAATGGTGATGTGAGTATAATGCCTGATTCTCTCAAGACTAAGAGTCACTTTGGAATGACTCCAATCCCAGGCAAAACCACTATATCATCATAGTTGCATGAATGCCATTAATTCAGTTTATTCATAATAAATACTCCTGAAGAAGATAAGTCTGAAGTGGTGTCCCATCTTTTATTAGAAAGACAAATCCTATTCTAAGGAATTTCTTGGGTTTTTGAAAAGGATTTATCTGATGGCGAGACTTTCTGAGATTGACGATCAAAATCCAGTCCTGCAATAGTTTATACTTATTATTCTCAATTTATTAGGTACTTTACGGTACTTTGGTTTTATATTATGGAAATAGAGTTAGAGCATATTCATCAACAAAATAATGATAAACAAAAACCTCATCTTTCATCATTAATAATGCCAATAAAATTTCAAACCGCTTTCAAAGAATTTAGTAACAAGCATACATTCTTAACATCAGGCATTGAAAAGATTGATTCTGTCTTAAAGATTACAACCGGTCATAGATTGTCTATTGTGGGCAAACGAAAATACACTCAGATACTTATAACAAGATTATGCATTAGTGCTTTATCAAAAAAGGGACACAAGATAGGATTTGATACTTCTAATGTGATATTTGTTGATGCTGGAAATAATACAGATATTTATCAATGTGTGAATTTTGCACGACAATGCGGAGCGGATATCGAACAAATTTTACGGCATATAATCATAAGTAGAGTATTTACAATATATCAGTTGACAAATATGATCATACATGAGTTATCTCATGTTATTCAGAAATTTGATTCTAAAATAATAGTTATTTCTGATTTACTAAACATGTTTGTACATGATCCTCAAATTGAAATCAAAGAAGCAAAATATTTGATATGTGGAATTATAAATTCAATTACAACAACAAGAGCATTAGAAGATGTTTTGTTTATTGTATCACTGGCGTATGAAGATGGACTTTATCAAAATAAATCAGCTACACCATATGATCACAAAATTATTCTTTCAAGATTTGATAAGTGTATTGAAATGGTGGCCAATAATAATGATAATGCCTTGATTGATATACACATAAGAAATAGCTGGCACAAAAATAACATTAATGATCTCAGTAATAGCAACTCCTTTTCAATTACAGAAAGAGATCTGCTAACTGTTTCTTGTTCTCTAAGGTAATTCGTATGGGTAGAACGATTTCTTCATTTAGAATATCTAGTAGAGAAGAAGAAAATGAATGGAAACAATTTCGTAGTTTGATTAATAAGTCAGATAGAAAGATATTTGATAGAATGTTTTCTATGGCATATTTATACACTTCTGCAAGCTCATATGCTGTTAAATCTGTAAGAATACAGCCAATTTTTATGTCTATAATTTTTCATCACTACAAACTACTAACAGATTATACAGAATAGAGATCAAAATGAAGAAAATAGTGATAATATTTTAATTACTAAAGAATGGAGTTTGAGATATATTATAGTGATTACTACTACTGCAAGAAAAAACGATATGGAGGTAATAGTAGTAATAAAACTAGAACTATTCCAATTGAACTAATTAATGAAAAAACCTATCATTACGACGTAAAAAGATATACAGAATTACTTGCAGAGATATGTAATTCAGCTACAGAGCCTTTTGGATATAAAATTAATAAATCATAATATTTCATTGAATACAGAAAATAAATTCATAAAAGAAATATGGCAGAGGATATCTAAAGATACTAGAAGTGGATTTCAAATACTAAATAATAAAATAATAAACGTCACATATTATCATCAATTATTCTCTTGAGATGGTCGATAGGTGGTATTAGCTGAAGTCTTCTGCTAAATGGACTGATCTAATAGGGTTCGCAATTCTGCTGACCTTGCATAGTTTTAATTCTAACTCATCATCTCATCGGAAAGGTGGTTTACAATTGAGAAAAGCCAACACTATTATGTGTAGCATCATTCTATGTCAATTCCCCCATCCTCTATCGAATCTGCAAATTGATACTGCCAGTAGACTCCATTATCCGATGTAATAGTTACTCTATCGATCTTGAAACGAACTTAAAGTTCAACTACTATACCGATGATAGATAGTCATGACAACGGGAAAAAGTATCTCAAAACATGTTAGTCATAGAAAACAACAGCAGCAAGTACAACGAATTAGCATATCACTCCCTCCAAAACTTTTAGAGCAATTTGACAAATCAATGGAAAAAGCAGGTTTTAAGGATAGATCTAAATCAATTCAAACAGCGCTTCACTCTTTTATAAATGAAAACGATTGGAAAAACGATAATACTAGTGAAAGTGGTGCAGGTGTAATTATACTACACTATGATAATCATATTTATAATCAAGATGCCTTATCTACTCATGTTCAGCATCAATACAATGATGTAATTAGTGCTGCGACGCATATGCACCTAAAAGGTGATAACTGCCTAGAAAGTATCATGGTAAAAGGGAATGTCAAAAGAATAAAAGACCTTGCAAGGAGCTTGTCTGAAAACCGTGGAATCAAAAGCATGAAAGTTCACTTTATATCTCTGATTTAATATCAGTATTATTGCTCATGATTTAAGTTAGCCCTCACTTATACTCTAAATGTTGTATCTTGTATACAATTGTAACAATGTTTTAACCTTTACATACATAGACTGAATTTTGTAAATGCATCGAATGTCTTAATATTTAAGTAATACTTATTTATAGAAAAGTAATATCTTGGAATCCAAGAAGCTAGGAGTATTTATTAAATGGTATCTGATTTAAAGACTTTTTTAGCCATTTCCATTCCTTCGATGTTGATGTTTGGTATGCGTCATGCACTAGATGTTGACCATATTACTGCTATAGATAGTCTTGTAAGATTACACAATGCCAAAAAAAGGGCTAGGTGGATAGGTAGTGGTTTCAGTGCAGGTCATATGATATCTGTACTGGCCGAAATGCTATTGATAATATATGTAATAGGTAGTGCTACAAGCGGCAAGGTAGACCAACTTTCATCTTTCGGCGGTGTAATAGGCGCTATCGCTTTGGGAACAATTGGATCTATTAATATATATTCAATGAAAAAATGGGGCAGAACAGGTTCATCTATTCTTGCTGGTAAAATAGCTAATAGGACTGGTATAATGGGACCTTTTGGATCTGCTCTGATCACAGGCTTAGTATTTGGGTTAGGATTTGACACTGCAACACAGATTTCTGCTATTACACTATCAGCTGTAGCTTCTGCGACACTTGGTATGCAAGTTGCTTTGATACTTGCTGCATTTTTCGCCATGGGCATGATTCCCCTAGACACATTAGAAAGTATAGTTCTTCGCTCAGCGTTAGCAAGAATATTCAATACTAAAGCATTCAAGTATATGGCATATGTGTTAAGTGGAGTTGCTCTGAGTATTGCAGCAATAGAGTCATACTCCATTATAACTAATTCATATATATTGCCGCCTCTAACTGGTCCAATTTTGGCTATTGTAATAGTTTCTTTTGCATTTGGATATGCTTTTGCCACACGTAACAGAGGGTCTAGAATGGTAATAGATCATCATGATGCTTTCCCTCCGAATAAATGACAACAAAGAAAAAATCTGATAATCTGACTTAAAGACAAAACAAAGTTAAAAGCAAGAAAGGGACGAATAAACTAATAATTTCTGTGCAATCTTGGCTGATAGCTACTATTAGTAAAAAATAATAGAATAGAACAATATTTTATACAGTATGGTGAGATCAATTTCAAAATAACAGACCAATTGTATTATGCCCTCAAAGAATGTTGATATCAATAATACTATGGCTTTGAAGCATCACTAACTACTGACAGTGAGTTTTGTTTTGATAAAGTAATGATGCAAGTATTTCTATTGTTAATCGCTTTTGGCCTCTTTGGGGACCTCATGTAATTAAGGGGTTGAAAACTGCATATTGAGGTTTTAAAGATAAACGTGAGCCTATAACAACAATAAGATAGTAAATTATCTTTTTTGCATCATATTTCTTCCTGTATTATTATGTTTTATTACTATATTATTGCAATAAAATACCTCAGCGTGTTGTGACTCATTTAGAATCTGTATGCACTGCTAAATATTATACTTGATTCACTTCTAGACTAATGATGTTATATCATTTTTATCGTAGATAACATATGGAAGTAATTTGGAAATAAGTATTAATATAAACATCGAAGGTTGATTATTTAATGACTAATGCCAATAATTTGAAGGAAGTTGATGATACACAATGGCAGTAGAAACAAGCGTGTTAGTTTCTGCATTAGCAGGACTAGCTTCATTCTTATCACCATGTATTCTTCCCATATTGCCTGGTTTTATATCTTATCTTTCAGGAACGACTGCTAATGAAGCCAAAAAATCAGAAACAATAACTGAAATTGGAACTACTGCAAGTAATAGTAGTAAACAATCATTGACTATTAAGAGAATAACTCGACTCAACATTTTCTTAAATACAGTATACTTTGTCCTTGGCTTTTCGCTAGTATTTGCAATATTAGGAGTAATTCTAAATAGTGTTCTTGTTACAGCAGTTGGAAACGGATTTCAACATTCACTTACCTCAGTTGGTGGTATTGTAATAGTTGGATTTGGTCTATACTTGATTTTATCTAGTAAACTACGAATGCTAAACTTTGAGAAGAAGATGACCCTACTACCAAGATTTAAGACAAGTTATATTACTTCATTTGTCTTTGGATCTGCATTTGCAGCTGGCTGGACTCCGTGTGTTGGACCGATTCTGGGAAGCACATTTGCATTAGCAGCTACCCATCCAGCTGCAGCTTATAACTCGTTGTTAGCATACTCTTTAGGATTAGGGATACCTTTCCTGATTACGGGTGCCTTCTTTTCACAAGCAACAGGTCTAATTAGACGTATGGTAAAGCATTTAAAATACTTTAATTTGGCAATGGGTGGAATATTGATTATAGTTGGCATATTACTATTTACAAATCAGTTGATCCTACTAGCCAACTTTCCATTTGTTAGTCAGGTGATCAACCTACAGGGATGAATTTAAAGATGAACAGAATAAGAGGAGATTTTGATAGATATGAATAAAGACAATTTCAGCGCCTTAATTATGGGAGTTGCAGTAGTATCTTTAATAGTTGGATTTGGAGTGTATTTTAACAGTCCTAGTCTTAACAAAGCATCGTCAGAACAACAACAAACAGAAAAATTCGTTTCAGGGGCAACAACAGTAGTTGATAATGGTACTACAATAACAACAAGAATAAAGCTTGATAGATCACAATTTGATAAGCTCGACAAGTCACAATTCAGAAAAGCTCCTGAATTTGCTCAAATTAGTGGTTATATTAATACGCCTAATAATGACCAGTTAACGCTTTCCTCTCTCAAAGGAAAAGTAGTGTTGGTAGACTTTTGGACATATACCTGCATTAACTGTATTCGTACTATTTCACACATCAATGATTGGAATCAAAAATATGCAGACAAAGGTTTAGTAATAGTTGGTGTCCACTCACCTGAATTTGAGTTTGAAAAGAACTATGATAATGTTAAGGCTGCAGTACAAAAGTTCGGAATAACATATCCAGTAATTCAGGACAATAATCATGGAACTTGGGATGCATATGGAAACCAATATTGGCCTAGAGATTACTTGATTGATGCTCAAGGATATATAAGACATGACCATATAGGCGAAGGCGATTATAATGCAACAGAGAATGCGATTCAATCATTATTGGCCGAGCGCGCCGCTTTGAACGGTGCAAAAGAAATAAGCTTTACTACAAAACCAACAGCAATTAAGCCCGGGAGTTTGCAGTCTGTAGATTTAACACAAGAAACAACACCTGAAATTTATCTTGGATATTCCTATGCAAGAGCTCCACTTGGAAATTCAGAAAACTTCAAACCAGATCAGATAGTATCTTATTCCATTCCAACAAACACCAATTTCAAGCCAAACATAGCATACCTCCAAGGCGACTGGAAAAACAATCCAGATAATATGGAATTGCAAAGTGATACTGGACGTATTGCCTTGACATACAACGCAAAGTCTGTAAATATCGTGGCATCAGGAAAAGGTCTACAGGGTATTATTTCTGAAGATGGATTAACACCAATATCGACAAAATCATTAGGGGCTGATTTATCTAAGGATGGTAAACTTGTAATTGATGGACAAAGGCTGTATAATTTAGCAATACACAACAACTACAATACTCATAATATTGTAATAGACGTTAAGGGCAAAGGATTCCAATTGTATACCTTTACATTTGGATAATCCGTATGACTGTTTTTGTCAATATCACCAAAACAAACTATCTTTGTAAATATATCTTTCTTGATAATTTTAGTACTATCATGTGAAAATCTAAAGAACTGATAATCTACCTTTAGCATCAGCATTATTTTCTTTGTAGTATTTTCAATTTCTCCACTTGGATTCTTAACAACATCTGATAGCAATGCCAATCGTTAGATTGTTATATTGAGTATTAACCTGAAAGGTATTTTGAGATTACTGATGGAATAATATTGATAAAAACATAAGGAAAAGTAATTACTGCTGATATTATTTGAGAGTATTATTTATCGACCTTGATTTCCTCTTGGCTAGTTTTCAAAGAAGCAAAACTACTAATACTTTTTTTAGAATAAGTTCATTAAACTAAAAAATAAAATAAAGTTACTTTGTTACTTATTATTTCTTTTTCTATTGCAATGCTATTACACTACTGCTCTAGTCTTTATCCTCCAGGTACACTAGGCTGAATTTCATTGACACCTATTGTCACTCCACTGGATGCTGGAAATGTTATTGGTTTGTCAGATGGATTCTGTATTGCTACATCTGTTTGATATATTTTCTTAGCAGGATCTGATTCAATATCTACATGATACACACACATTGTTCCAGGTTTAGATAATTCCTTTATAATCTCTGGTTGTGTTTTAGTCAAGTTAGGAGCTGGTCCAACAAGTGCATCTACAATAGGAGTGGAACTAGTATCACATGGAACATGTAATGCTATGTGTCCTGCATTTATCATATATGGTGTTGAGTCATACAGATGTATAAACCCCTTTGCTGGAATTGTTTTACCTTCAAGAAGTACTGTTACAGAATCTCTTGTAACAGTAGTACCTTTGCTGCCGCCTGCTGCTGAAGACATGTTCATACCAGACATTGACGTTGAATCCGTACTGATGTTGGTTGTTCCTTGATCTGTGGTAGAAGGAATTGCTGGGTTTGTTTGAGCATATGCTATTATTTTTCCGCCAGCTATGATAGACATGGATACTAGAACTGCAGTTAAGAATCCAAAAGTTGCAATTTTCTTTATATCTTGCATTATTAGCAATCAATTATTATTATAAATAAGTATTATAGTACATTCGTCGAATGTACTAGAGTATGTATGTATTCAAAAATTCAATATCATCATAATAGTCTGGAATATTGACTCAATTGACTTTTCACAGTAGGATGTTAATTAGATTATTCATCGTTGCAAGCTGCATCTATTCACGGCTTATTAAATCACATTATGGCAGTTTTAAAGTTCATCAATCATTTGCGCATAATTGCTTATGACACGGTCTGCAAAGGTTTCCTTATACTTGTATAGTACTCCAGTGATAATTTGTCTATTTGTAATTTTATAAAAATGATATCTATCATATTGCTTTGATGTTATTATTCCTGTGTCTTTGAGCCTTCTTAGATGCCATGATATAGTAGAAGGCGCCTTATTTGTATAATCTACAATTTCATCAAAAGTACATAGATCATGATCAAGTATGAACATTATTATTTGCCTTACAATATCACTTCTAATACATCCTAGAATCTTTGTTTCTTCTATAGGAATATTGACAGCATAGTATCGAGTACTTCTGCTCTTTTCGTTTCTATCAACTGTTACACGATTTGTTTTCTCAAGCACTGTTAGATGATATGTTAGAACACCGTTAGCTAGAGATACCAACCTTGCTAATTCCTTATATCTTACTCCAGGAGTTTTTTCTATGTGTTGCATAAGTTTGCTTTGGATATTGTTTAATTCCTCATACTTTGTTGTTGCTAATTTTATTTTCATTTCACTATTTATTCACTTTTAAAACCCCTATGCCAAACAGAGTTAACATTACTAAAAGTATAATATGTGATAATTCCACATCTACTATTGGAACTAGTATATCCTGTATGTTTGAACTTGTATGAAACAGATAGAGAACCTCTATTGCTACTAATAGGAAGAATCCGCCAGTCATAAACAAAAGCCTTAATCCACCGTTTCTATAATATGCGAGAAATGATGTTACACCAAGAAAAATTGCTATTATGACGCTTACTATATGCAGAAGAATATGGTAAAACATAGAGAGATGTTCTATGTGTGGAATGATGATTGGTACTGCTAATATAGATACTAATAACGATATAATAGCAAGCAATTTGGGCTTACTATTAAGTATGGGATTTAGCTGATGC
>JAICSL010000084.1 GCA_025936955.1 Nitrososphaeraceae archaeon | reverse complement strand
TAGCAAAAAACTTAATGTTAATGCGTCAGTTCTTTATAGTAGAATAAAACGTCTCTCTAAACGCAATCTAATTAAAAAATTTACTGTTATTGTTAACGAAAGTATGCTTGGTATTGGTGTAGTAGCTACCGTTGGAATAACTAGGGATCCGAAGTTAAAGCACTCAATTCATGCCGAAATCTTAAAGATATCTCAGGTTAGGTATTTGTCAGAAGTGACTGGTAGATTTGATATGATTGTCGCTGTAAACACGCGAACGCTGGAAGAGTTACATAATATTGTTATTGAACGTATAGGAAAAATTGAAGGAATTCAAAATACTGAAACGTTTGTTGAAATGCAGAGGACAGACAAAGAACCTATGTACGCAATTGGCGCGTCTATGTCTAAATAAAGTTTATTGAGGATCAATTAATGAGGTGTTACTCGCTAGCTTCATAAATAATAAATATTCACAAATTCAAGTAATTTGTTATATTATGATAATTCGAACTATTTTAACTTTTCAGAATCCTCTAGTAATAAGATGCTGAATAGACAATGGAATACTTGACTGAAAGTTCATGTTTACTTGGTTTCGATAGATTCAAATAAGCTTACCGGAAAATGATATTAAGATTTTGTCTTTCATCCAAAATAAGATTATAGACATTATCCAGACTATGAAACTGGCGAAGAAAACCAGTAAGGACGATTATATCACTCACTTACGATTAGTTCTCTTGGGGCTCGGAGTGCTGGGTGGAATATCCTTTATGATAAAATTAATTGCAGAATTTATTACATATACTGGAAGAACCCAGTAGTCTGTCTCCAAGATCATACTCTAGTGGTCAACATTGAAATTTAATCTGTGTTTTTTCAGATCCACTTAATAGAGAGATTTAGGTAATTATAGCTGCCACATTTCATTTTTCAGTTTTTAAAAAACATTAGAAGTGATTATGAATATGAGTTTGAGTCATACAAACTCCAGTTCAGAGCGGTAGTTTATTAGATACATTGTATGAATGGTGAATAAAAAATCTTATGACAGGGTACAAATTGTGTGTTGAGTTACTCACCAGATTTCTGGTTTTAGTCTGCAATCCTTAAATTCTAGAACATATTGATATTTAATGAAATTGAAGTCTACATGCAAGCTCGTATCTGTTACTCAATATCTAGCGGTGTTTTTAGGGATCGCATTGTTGAGTGCAACAACTATATTATTGGCTAATAACAATTCGATAGCCCAAGCACAGGAACAGGGCTCGAATCAAACAATTACCAATGATACCAATAGTGGAAATAATTCAAGATTAGAAGTTTTAACCAAAAATACAACAGCATTAGTTAAAAACGCCACCAACAATGCAGCTAGTATAGAGCAATTGACAAATCTGGCGCACAATACTACACTCATAATTAAAAATGCTACTAATACTAGCACATCTAATTCTACCAAGCCAAATCTAGAAAATCATTCGGAATCAGTCATACAGACTCATTAGAAAAATTGTTGTTCAATTAACATACAATTATTATTTGTAAGATTAATTTGGAGCTATATAAAGGAGGAAAAGGAGGAGATGAATGAATTCTTTACACACTAACACTATAATAATTATCTGTATTGTCAAATAGAATATGGTAGCGCGCACTTTTGGAACTGGAAAATTACAAGAACCAATTCAGATACTCACCAAAATTCTAGCTAGATATGAGAGAATTCTGTTCCTATTGTTTTAAGTATTGTGGATTGTATGTAAAATAGGAAATTCCATAAATATCAGGCTAACTGGCATCACCATTTATTTTTCTGTTGAGCCATAAAAATTGTTCTCATATATTCATTCTATCATACAAATTTCAAGTTTACTGTTTATCGGTTAGGATCGTTAGAGGTAACAGTAACAGTTTATAATTATTGAAGTTATCACGAGGTATTGTTTAATATTTTAACGACTAAACAGAAGAGGCTTCTTGAAGACTTTATTTATTTAAATTCTTATTGCATATTGAATAATTAACAGATAAATTATGATTTTTGGTAGATTAAGAATCAATAATGTCAAAAAAGGAAGGAATCAAGACCTTTGCAATTGATCTAGATTCTGTACTTGCAGATACGATGGTTGTATGGACTAATCAGTATAACAAGCTCAATCACACAGAAATAACAAAGAACGACATTACACTTTGGGACATCGGCAAACTACTTCCTCTTTCGTCTAATGAAATTTCTAAAATTTTTACTTACATATGGAAAAATCTTTGGTTTGACATTCCTACTTGCGAGCCTAGACTACCTGAAATAACAAGAAGAATACATAGCAAAGGTTATAGAATTTCTGTTCTAACAAAACGTGAAAGACCAACAGTAGAATACGTTGCAAAATGGTTGGATTATCACGATATATTTTCTAACGATCTCATTTTTGTATACGATAATATGCCAAAAGCTGGCTATCCTTTCGACATTTTGGTAGATGATGCTCCAGTGAATCTAATCGATATAGTCCCTCCTAAAAAAGGAGTACTCTTCAACCAACCATGGAACAAGAATTTTCAATGGCCAATTCGAGTAAATACGTTAAGAGAGGTAGAGGAAAATATGATCTAGTATATCGTCATAATAACTTTGTTGGGGTATAGATTAAAGCTGAATTTATTAATTTTGAGATTACTTATTTTTCGTAGTAGCATCAAATTTTTTCGTCTATGTCTTGCGCTGATGTGTAATATTGATTGCAAAGTAGTATATAGTATACCTGTAAATTTTATATAAACTGAATATATTTCTGCTGTTACTGGGAATGATTACACTGTGGATAGATTATAATTTACATTAAACGAAGTCTAAGCAGGTACTTTAATTCTGAATTGAGGCTGTAAATAGATAAATCCTTGTCAATTCTGAAATCAGTCTTATAATGCGGATGATTTTATTTCTCGAACCATTATTGAGTGGACATGATAGGAACAATAGTTTTGGAAAGATATTTCTTTTAAATATGATCACTTTGTGCTTGCAAGGTCAAGATAATATTGCTCTTTATCTATCTTCTCTGGTTTGACTCCCTCTATATTGGTAAGATTTTGCATAATTCCTATTTTTCTTTCTATCCTCCCATCTGGTAATCTAACTGTACCATTTATGAAACCACTACTTCCACAAATAGGATTAAAGGCCTCGCTATTTCCATGATATCTACTAAGGGTTTTCTCTTCCTTTCCTTTTTCATCTAGGAAAAACCTGCCCTTCCTATAAGTTACTCTTGTGTGATCTGTTGGTTGTATCTCTTGGTCTTTTGTAAAATTAAATATGACTTGAAAATTCTCCATTTTTTTTGCCATTTGGATAAGCCAATCATAATATATTACATTTACAAATTTAGCTTCATTGTCCTGGTATAAATGAGGGTTACTATAAAAAAGCGTAAGTCTCATATCCTCTTTCTTAGTATCTTCCATAAATTGTAATAGGGATCTTGCTGATTCTGCACCATTTGCGCCTGACCAATATGCTATATCTCTTTCTATCCCATCGGCAATTTTCCATAAAAAATGATGCCTATTGATATTAGGCCTCACCCTTACCTTATCTCCTATTTTGATCTGTTCAAAAAAATAAGCAGCAAAACCATCAGCTTTTCCACTAACGGGATTGATATAGCCGTAGGGCTTCTCATCCTTTATTGTTAGATCTATGATGTCTCTATATGGAGACGAAGCTATTGAATATGCTCGCTGGACTAGACTCACATCGTCTTGTCCGGACTTTGTTGGTCTTCTTAACATCACACTCAAAACAACTGATTGACCCACCGTAAAACTAAATCTTTGAGATGACGTAGCTGGAGAGAAGGAGTAAGTATACGTATCAGGAGTTTCTAATGACTTTTTGACTATTTTCCACTCATATTCATTATCACGTGC
The DNA here is from genome assembly GCA_025936955.1 of Nitrososphaeraceae archaeon. Classification (GTDB taxonomy): domain Archaea; phylum Thermoproteota; class Nitrososphaeria; order Nitrososphaerales; family Nitrososphaeraceae; genus JAICSL01. The sequence continues at coordinate 3,249 of JAICSL010000084.1, read as the reverse complement.
TAAGGACAATTCTATAACTTATTCTTATTTATAACATATAAATCAGGGCAATATCTTTCAAAAAAAATAGTCGCTATACGTCTACGATATTATAACCTATTTGCTGCTTTTTCCTCAGGAGGGGATTTCCGTTCGAGACAGACTCATCTAAACGAATAGATGCTATTAAATCTGTTAAAACAAAAAATTCACACGCTATGGTCACTAAGAATAAATATAAACTTATTGAGTTGGATTAAACCATGTGAATTAGTAAATTGTGTTGTTGACTCTTATTAAAGATGGACTTTTAGATTTCTTTTATAAATAAGGCCTAAAGTGCGATATCTCAAATTCTAATATGTATTAAATATATTTTCATTCTCAAACCAATCTCCAAATTTTTGGTTGGTATTTACTATTAAATTCTTTATTAAAAACAGGAGGAATTTTGATCACCAAAATACTCATTAATAATTACTGTGAGCTACCACATGCAGTGCAAAATTTTGCTGTTTTAGATATGTGAGAGCTACACATACAACATAATTTAGTCATTGGATCAGCCTTACTGTGAGGGTTAGTGGATATCTGCTCTCGATCTATTTCGGATGTCATAAATAGATTATGCTGCATATTTGGTGAAGGCAATATATATTCACCTTCTTTAGCGGCATCAGGATTATGTGTGTTAGTATTAGAATGAATTGTTGTGATATCAGCATTGTTTGGTAATTCAGTCTTGTCTAAAGAAGATTTGATCTCTAGAATTACTCTGATAGACAGAAAATTCATTGCCGACAGAGTAATGACGTACTTGATAATTTTAGTCATGTATTCTTTTTCGTTCAAATTGCCTTGCTCGTAAACCTTATGAGAATCAGTAAACCATTCTAAGTGCTCCTGCGTTTCTGCAATCATTTGCTTTAATTTCTCTGTAAGTGTTCCGATGACGTCAACTCCATTTGACATTGTCAAGAATCTAACTTACAGAATTAATCCTGAAGGATGAATCGGGTGTATGAGATGGTTTTTATGTGACTGAACTACTGGTAAAAGTCTTTTAGTTACTGATAACGTATGATAAAGAATAGCCTCTTGCAACATATTCTGTTTATCTCATTTCTAAATCTTAAAGATTGCTATAATAATATGAGCAGATAAATAGATTTGTCGTTCTCTATTCTCTTCAAGAAGAGATACCAAAAGATCAATTATGTCTCTTATTTTGATTTGGCAGCTCAGATAGATATATAGCTGCAGAAAATTGAAGGTATGTTCGGCCACAAAAAGTGAGGAGTAATTACGGTTTTTTCTGAAGAATATATGGAGCTATTGATGATGGTCTAGGATCAAGGGTGGCCTTCAAGTCAATTGTTTTTCCATCTCTATGTACTGTCAGTGTTACGTTTTGACCAACAGATGTGTGTTCATCAAGATATCCTATAAAATCTTCTATCTGCGTAACATTGTGACCATCCACTGCAGTAATGACATCGCCTCCATGTTTTTGCTTGTATTGATCGGTGGAGCTTCCATTTAGACCAGCCCTATCAGCAGGTCCATTTTTTGAAATCGAGTCTACAAATATTCCCTTGAAATTTGGCGGTAGTCCATTTACGCTTTTAGCTAAATCTGATGTTAATGTAGCACCTTCAAGCCCAATAAAAGGATGAGTATATGTTCCATTTTGGAGCAATGAGGGTACTATGCGGGATATAGTATTCGAGGGAATTGCAAAAGCAACACCAGAGAATCCTGGGGTACTAGAAGAAGATACTACCGCTGTATTCATACCTATAACAGACCCTTGCAAGTCCAACAAAGGTCCACCAGAATTACCAGGATTGATCGGAGCATCGGTTTGGATTGCATCTGGTATAGAAAATCCAAGGTTTTGAGAAGGCAATAATCTACCTATCTGACTTACTATACCAGTAGTCATGCTGTTTTCTAATCCAAAGGGATTACCTATAGCTACAACCTGCTGTCCTACTTCTACCTGCGAGGAATTCCCAAATACAAGCGGCTTGGGATAAGGTACAGTAGTAATATTCTCTATAATTTTTAGAACTGCAATGTCGCTGTAAATATCAGCTCCCATTACCCTTGCTGTATATCTATTTCCATCAATGAAAGTTACATCAACTACTGGAGCACCAATTACTACGTGACTATTGGTTATTATGTGTCCTTTGTTATCATAGATAAATCCTGAACCTAACGCAGTCGCGTTTTGTGTTTGTAAATCAGCAGGATTACTATCTATTCTAACTTTGCTCGTTATCTGAACGACAGAGTTATCAACTTGTTTGAATAGATTGTTAAGTGAACTGGAAGACTGGATTGCATTTGGACTGGACTTATTTTCCTGGAATCCGATTACTATATCAGGATGAACCATCGAAGATACTGCCACTATTATTCCTATCAAGCCGAACAGCATTAGCATGATATTAGTTAATTTCAACAATTCCAATAGGATAAACGCTTACTTAAATATTGTATATCTTTACGGCATTTTAGTACCGGAAATTGTTTAACTTATACCGTAATAACCTACGGCTAAAAGTGATTACATAAACTGAAAAAAGAGATAATGATTAGCTAACATAGCAGACATTAATTTCAATTTATAGGATAGATAATTCTTCGAATAGCCAATTTTATTTTATTTTTCTACTATCAAGCCCATGTTGAGATCATAACGATAGAGATCAGGTCTTTGTTATAGCTTACTCTTCCTTCACTTCATTATTCTATACTACTATTATTGAAGTTGCTGTATTCTTACTCTACTTGAGTTCTATGACCTATTTTGATCCAAATCTTATAATAAGCATCTAATAATATAAATTCATAAATCTAATCTAGATAATAGTTATACATTGAATGTGATTTATGAAATCATCTAGTGAGGAATTTAATTTCGTTGTACGTGAGATCGAACAAAGAGATTTGGAGAATGGATTTTTCCAGACCATGTCCAATCTATCAGAAATCGGAAAGATCTCAGATGACTTTGAGCGAGCCAGAAAAATCTTACATGAAATTTGTTCAAATCCATTCTATAAGATCTTTATAGCCGCCAAAAATACTGGAGAGATAATAGGTTCGATTACTATATTGATTGAACAAAAGTTTATTCATGATGGGGGGAAGGTTGGACATATAGAAGATGTAGTTACAAAAAAAAATTATGAAGGGTTAGGTGTAGGTTCCGCTTTGGTCAAAGCAGCTATTAAATTTGCTATAGAAAAATCGTGTTAC
>JAICSL010000194.1 GCA_025936955.1 Nitrososphaeraceae archaeon | reverse complement strand
ATAGGATTTAGATCTTTTCCCTCTTTTGATAAACTGTGACCTGCATCCAGCGAATGGACAGTGTAAAGGAGAAAAATAAACCCCATGCCATACTCAAGGTTCCAGATGAATTATGGGATAAGATCAAGACTATTCTTCCAAAGGAGAAACCTCTCAGATCAGTTGTTGGTAGCCGACCAATTATTCCATATAGAAAAGTGATTGATGGAATTCTCTATGTATTAAGAACATTAGGATGTCAATGGAATATGCTACCCAAAGAATACGGATCGGGTTCTATATACCTGTCACCGTAGGTTTCAGGAATGGAATAGAATAGATTAGATGTATTCAAAAAGGGATGGATCAGATTACTGAAAATCTATGATGACCTTATCGGTATCAACTGGACATTGCAATCCATCGATAGTATATCTATAAAGTCACCTTTATGGGGGGCGATGACTGGACATAATCCTACTGATAGAAGCAAACTGGGCTAAACAAAAAGACATATTTTAACAGATAAAAAAGGAATCCCCCTATCTTCAGTTATTTCTTCAGCAAGTACATACACGACATCAAACTGGTAACAAGTGTGGTTGATAATGCAGTTATCAGAAGACCACCACCATCACATAAAACTAAAAAAACAAGGAGAAGAAGAAAACTTCAACATCTATATTTAGATAAGGCATACAATTCCGAACCTAAAGAGCAAGAACTAATCAAACGAGGATATGTACTATATATTCCTCTCAAAGAGAAAAAGATATAAAAAGAGAGAAGGAGGAAGAGGCCAAGATTATGACACAACGTTGCTCAAATCGGAAAAAGCATTCGGCAAAAAGATGTGTTGTAGAACGAACAAATTCATGATGGCATAACAGGTTCAGGAAACTGTTAACAAGATATGAGAAAAAGTCAGAAAACCATCTTGGATTGGTACAATTTTCTTGCTGTATGATCACCTATAGAAAGATACTTTTGGGATAGGCACTAAGATGTAATTCTAATGGAATACATTCATAGAGTAAATTTATATTATATTTTTAATATTATTTAACAAATTATTATTTATATTTCATTCACTTTTGAATTACACCCCCCTCCTGACCCGCTTCAATATCTGTTCTTTTAAATGGATTCCACTAATAACAAGGTGTAAGAAACAAGTGGTTGATAAGGTTCAAAAAGATCTAGATCAGGGCTATGGTTACTCTATTTGTATGCACTCAAATCTCCCAGTGACTAGAGATAAGTACAAAAGAAGATTGGAAAAATTCTTTGATTTTTTTAAGTTTAGAAGAAAAAGACAGGTTTTTGTTAATTGAGCAAAGAATGAATGTAATGATTAGACTTTTAACATAATCAAATAGCACAAGCTATTTCTACCAAGGCATCTATAATAACAGGAAGATTTAATGGCAGAGCCTGAACACCTATAGCTGAGCGGGCATGCATACCTTTTTCATAACCATATAATAAAATAATTAAATCAGAAAATCCATTTGCCACACTTGTCGTCTGAGTAAACCCTGGACTTGTGTTTACCATAACTCTTACTTGAAGCCATGCTGTTACTTTATCTAGCGTACCAATCTCGCGTTTTAGACTACCTAAAATTGACAGGCAGGTCAGTTTTGCAGACTGATATGCTTGTTCTACCGATATCTCATGGGTTGCGAAACCTACTTTTCCAAATGGTTTTGCAATACTACCATCGGGATTCTGTGGACCATGACCAGAAATATAGGCTTTATCTCCTCTTATACGTACCCATGTAGGAGGAGTTTTAGTATTGTGTGGCACCTGTAATTTTTCTGGAATCTTTAAACCAAGAGAATCAAGTTTAGATTGAATAGTATCCACTGTTTTATCGGAATTTTTTTCGCCTAATCCCATCTCATTGTAAACTTGTGAAAACCCAAAGATAAACATACCATCTCTCATGCAGGAAAGCAAGTAATAACCGCAAGCCTATTGTTACTCGGAAAACAAAGAAATAGCACTTTTGAGGTGCTTGAATATGATATACAACTAGATAGCAGAAAGAGGGAGAGAGGACAGTAAACTACAACAAGTCATTGATGCCATTCTTAAATACATTTAAAACATCAGAATCAAATGTATTTAGAGGTCATATGGACAAGCATATGAACTGGCCGGTACAAGATGTTAAATCTTGATGATGATACAAGTCTTTCCATTTATAATATCATAAATCAATATGTATAAAATTTAAAGACAATCAAACCTCTACCTCAATGGACTTAATCCCTCCCATATGAGTATCTTACTTAGTAACAGTTTTAGTGAATAATTTAACAAGTGATTTTAATTTTCTTAAAGAGGAACTACAGTATCATATATTACAACTCATTTAAAAATTGATTCCACTAATGTCTTGATATCTTATGCCTTGCAAATCCCCATTATTACTATACGTTTTGCAAACTACCATCTCTTTATGTTATGCACAATAGATTTAGAATTTTTAATCTATTTTTGATCATTGAAAATTAAAAGTTGTAGTTATTCTTATCAATAGTAAATTATGAATTTAGATCTTTTTTTGATGTTGAAAATAGATATTTTATCGATATCAAGAAAAATTATTGTCTTTTCCTGTTATTATAAAAGCATATACATTTGTATGAAACATAAAACCATGCTATTGTATTAAACATTGATTGAATATACTATTACGGTTAATGATTTAACAGTAAGAATGCATATGATTTAATTTTCGTTTGGACTCGGATTTAGAAAACAATTATCGAAAAAAATATATGATCTCTTATTATAGTATGGTCCTTGAGAATATTATCCATCATAATACTGTCACTTGGTATCACTTTGCAATAGTATTTTCAATCATAATTTTTAATGTAATGCTCATGTACAAATTTACTATAGTACATAATATCACATCTTGGTCTACATTTACTTGCAATGGAATAACTCTTGGAAATAAGTCTTATTGGAAAATATTATACAATTCAAATTATGAAATCCAAACTGTAAACTCCTCTAATCCCTTTAATAGGTTTGCTACATGGTTGCCAAAAAGTATATTAACGGTAGTGAGCAAACAAGGAATCGTATATTTACTTCAATAGGTTTTAAATAACTGATTATAAACTAAACTTACAATTGTTGCTGTTGTACTCATGCAAACCAGTTTGTTAAGGTATAAAAGTCTTCCTAAAATTTGTATTTGGTTGATATCATTTCTTGGAAGCAAAAATACTTCCTGTATGCAATGTTATCTTTTGCTAGGAGAAGTAGTATATATATTCAATGAACTTGTATTCGCTCCCCCTATAGCGGACATAGTAGCAGTACTAGTAACAAAGGAATGTGAAAGGTCCGAATGGGTTTCAAGCCATGCGTAAAGATCTGACAACACATATGGCTGTATAGGCCCTGGAGAGGTCAGCCATTCAGACGATGGATAAAACACATGGCCGAGATTTGGATATGTTATCAATGTGTGATCTGGATGCTTTTTATCTATGAGTGCTTGTTGCAGTAGAAATGCCTGTTGAACTGGAGTCTGTGAATCATTTTGACCCTGTAGTATTAGAATACTAGTTGTTGAAGGAACGTTACCAATTATATTCAAAGTAGGCTCCAAAGCATAATGTGATTTAAGCCAGATAGGACATCCTTCACTCATACTAACTACTGGACCCTGTAATTTGTCGCATTCGAGCGAGTTAAAAGATGTTTGATTTTTATAATACTTTATCAATGCAGGCTTAAGTTGTTTATCAATGCTTATAGAATCGTTGGTACCAAATTCTTTTACTAATGTATTGTATATGACTGTTGTATTATTGGGATGTAAGAATAGAGTATGTAAGAATGATCTTGGCACTGGCAAATTCAATAACAATAACGGATCCTTTGCTATTTGCTGTATTGATATGAATCCAGTATGGTTTTTATCTAAGACTTGCATGGCGTACTGTAATGGCTCTGGTATAGATTGATAGTATTCTATATTAAGGAAGTTCTGAGCTACTGCACCCATTAATACGATATTCTTTATCTTTGTTGCATTGTCTTCAATTGCAATTCTGGGTACTATCACAGTACCTTCGCTATGGCCAAGTATTGTTATTCTGCTTTGATCAACTTCTGGCTGTTTTATCAATACTGCTAAAGCCTTCTCTGCATCCTGTTTTAGATCCGTAAATGTTGTATTTCCCCATACATTACTGTCTAAAACAGTACCATTTTCACCTATACCTCTCTTGTCATACTTTAGTACTGCAAATCCTCTTTCCGATAGGTATTGAGATATTTGTAAAAATGGTGCAGTAGTTTCTGCACATGCGCTGGCGAGTGAAATTGGCGTAAATATTTTAAAGCAGGGCGGGAATGCTGTTGATGCTGCCATTGCAACGCAACTGGCACTGGCAGT
>JAICSL010000057.1 GCA_025936955.1 Nitrososphaeraceae archaeon | reverse complement strand
GTCCATTGGCATCCTGTGCTCCAGCCTGAGTCAAGTCCTGTTGAGAATTAGGTCCATTGGCATCCTGTGCTCCAGCCTGAGTCAAGTCCTGTTGAGAATTCGCTCCTGTTGCATTCTGTGCAGCCCCTTGAGTTATTGTTTGAACACTAGATGGTTTTGTCTTACTATAAGCGATCGAGGGTCCTAGTAAGGCCGCTGCAAAAAGCATTGCAGCGAGAGTTATTACTATCCCGGTACTACTTCCACTTTTATTCACGTATAATCAGTTATACTTCTGAAAATAACTATTTAACTAGTACGTCATTAACTTATAGCTACCGTAAACTAGAACACAGATTCTAAGACAAGGTTATGCTAGTCTGAAACCAAATAAGTATATGTTCAAAACATTCACTAACGTGAGTGCTACGTTTTCATTAACTGTTATTTGTCACCCTCATGACCCTATTCTATGTGATAGTCATTATTACTTACTAGTTTTGTTCGAGAATAGAATTCATATGATTCTATGGTAATTGTAATACTTGAATTCGACAAATATCTACTTTGAAAGGATAATTGAAATCTCCTGGACCCTAAAAAAATAGATTATATATGACGCCTTATGCTATATTGAGATCATTTAGGTAATTCTCCGGCTGAAACAGGTTGATAATATAAATATACTCGCGATCTGGTGCGAACAATAATAATCAGTCAGCGAGTTCTCAATTAATTATTTTTGCAGCGCATGTAAGCACATTACTAAGGGATAATTTAAATAAAACAAGATATCCTTAACAAGTAAACGATTGAATCCACAAACAATAAATAATTTCATACTAGTACATATTTTATAGAGTGATAAAATATGCCTAGTCATAACCGTATAATTTGGGATTCCGAGATAGATACTCCTCCTGCTGTTAGAGGTATAAATCTAGCATATGATAAAATCGATAAAATTCTGTTGTCATTCTCGATAAATTTGTCTGACGGCTCTTTCTTTGATCCCAGTAGAGGAATAGTAGTCAATAAGAAACCGCTTGAAATAAAAGATTTGCCTCAAAACGCCCAATTCCTTAGCGTTGTGGACAGGTCAGAAGATCTGGCGATGGATGTTACAGAGCTCTTAAAATATAGTCCACAAGGCGAGAATAATCTAATCGAAGTAAATTACAGACTCAAGAAGAAAAGGTTTTCTGCTAAAAAACCAGCAGGAAAATTGAGACTTTATTTAACAATAAAGGAACCCGAACCAGAGCAAAAAATCGTCGAAGTAACTTCTAAAACCTCGAAGGAGGAAACAAAATTTTGTATGCACTGTGGAAGAGCCATTCCGAAAGATGCTCTTTATTGTTGTTATTGCTCACTTGCTCCACCACCCGGCGGCGAAGTCCCTAAATCTTGTAGAAATTGTGAAACACTTCTCCCTCCAATTGCTGTATATTGCGAAAAATGTGGCAACTTACAGCCTGAAGCTCAGTCTTTTTCTGAACCTCAACCTGCAAGTGCTGTTACAGAATCTGAAGTTCCTTCTCCTTCTGGTAGTGGTCTGCCGGATACTTCGTCTTCTTCGCCGATATAGTATGAATTTTTTTTAGCTATGATACCTAGATGATATTATGCACCCACTTTTCTCTGTCTTGTCAATACCTTGATTGTTGTTAATCTGGAGTAGCAAATTAATGAGTAGCTTGCAGAACGCAGAAGATGGCCTTTTTTCTTAATTAACTATGTCAGTAAATCTTTATTTTGGGCTTTCGAATAGTCCAGCCTTTTCTGATATTTTTTTAGTTATTTGATATTAATATTGAACATATCTCGCCAGATATTTTTTTAGAAAGAAGTATTTCTTACAGCTACAGGATATCCTGTATACAACATTGGATTGTGCAATTTAGCCGCTATTAGATCTGTCTTATTATAGCTAATGTAGAATAAGAAATGATCCCACAGTTTGCTTGCTGGTTGTGAGATTGGTAGTCGATACAAGTCTATTACAATTAATCAACAAAAAATTAACATTAAAATACGTTTCCCGCGTTGTAATTTATTGTCCAGCAGTCTAACTATATTCTTCCCTCTGTTATGTCTATCTTTTCGATTCTTGGTACCTTTATCTCCGCCTTGATCGTCGTTTCAGCAAGATAAATTATCTTTCTACCTACTGCGTCCTTAAGCATACCTTTTGAAATAGGGTTATTTGTATTATTACTAAGAGCGTTGTAACTATTTTCTTCAGTGATATTGGTTCCTCTTACGGGAATAATGGATATGCCTTTCGCCATAAATCGCTCAGTTGATAGAAGTATGGCCTTCATAGATTCTAAGGTCCAAGAATCACACTCAATTTCGTTCTTGGCCCATAATTCGATGCAACATCGTATTCTGAGTTTTAAGCCCTTGGCTTCTCCACCTATTTTTGTTGTGGCATATGTTACTATCATGTTATTTTTACCTTTAGGAATAGGAGCACGCAAAGTCAGGGTCCACTTAGAGTAATCCACTTTGTAATCATCTGGATCTAATTTAATAGACCCTTTTGGACTCTCGACGCTTAGAATAGGGTTAACAGGAATTTCTTGAAGTTTGAATGTTTTTTGTTTTCCATCTCCACTGAATTCTTCTTTTCTCTCTTCTCTTTTATCTTCAATTCCTGCACCCAGGCCGGATTCTTCAAATTTAAATCCAGAATAATAAATTGCTATTAAAGGAAGTGTAGGAGTTTTTGTAAAATTTGGTCTCTGTAATAAAATGTTGTTCTTGTTAAAGCTCTCCAAATTTTCCTTAAGCACATTTCCGAATTCGCTGATTACGAAGAACAATCAGGGACTCACTTAATACACAAGTGGTTTTATCTTTGATTTCAAATGTAACACGTTTGCTATCCTAGGCATACAATCAGCAGCTATGTTTCTAAATTTTATATATCGAACTTCCTTTTCTGGATGTTTATTTTTGATAAGATACTTGTACCAAATACCGCTATCAGAGAACAAAAATTGTTTATATGGATTTTCAGGCTTGCTGCTACTAAGTTTAGCTCTATCGTTGATAAACAATTTATCCCCTATTTTATCTGAGGTTCCATCTACGTATTCTAATGTAATATCCAAAGTGTTCTTATTCCCGTTCTCAGCCCCTGACCAATAATAAAGGATTTCAAAATTATCTGTGAGGCCAAAATAACAAATATCTCCGACTCCTTTGACTGCTGGAACCCATTGCTTAGTTATTAATCCCATGTTTTTTGCCCCGTAGCTTTTTGTCTCACCAGGAACTATTTCGTTTAGATTAAATGCTCTCCCAGTACTACTATCTAGTCCAGCTAAGGTGACTCTCTCGCCCATATTATCAATATAATCTTTTAATATTCTTAATCTATCTTCTAAAGCCTTGATCTCTAAAAGAAGACCTTCCTGAATTTTATTCCAATCGTCAGATTTTATAGTATCGCCGGGTTTTCTGACTATCGGTTTAAATGTTGCCATATCTTATTTCACTCTCATTACTGATTTTCATTTACTATAGTAACGAAGGCTTTTACACCAGACGCCTTTATAGCATTAACTATTTCTTCTAAATCTGCTTTTAACACTCCGCTTCGAATAAGAGCCCTATCGGAAACTTTAAGTTCAAAGGCTGCTAGTAATAGGGCTATCCATTCAAATCGCAAAACTACCGTGGGTACAAACATTTCGAATACATGATCATCGAAGTTAGCTTCGTCGAATTTGCCCATCTTTGGGGAAATGGATTCTTTAAAAGTCCATCTGGATCCTTTACGGAGGATTTTGACTGTTGACTGGCGATTGGTGGAAGATGAATATGAAGAAATCTTATTTGTCACATCCTGGCCATCAAGCTCCGCAGTCAAGTCTTGTCTTATCAATAATTTTTGTCCAGATCTAATATTGCCGTTATATTTTATCGAGATATTTCTATCAAGGTCCATTATTGTTGGCTCAAATACCTCTAAAATATCCCCTTCAACTTGATCTATAACAATGGTTAGGGCAAAATTTTCATCATTTATACTCAAACTGCGCATTACCCATTTATCATCGCTTTTTACCCTCTTTTCCAGGGTTTGCGGCGTAGGAGGATTCTCTATCATCTCTGGTTTTTCATTTTGAAGATCCAAATAAAGGGCTGTTTGTGCTAATATCGATTCCTTCGTTCCCCCACCGGTAAATTCAACTATAAAGAATTTTATGCGTTTTCTAAAACTATCATCTAATTCATTTGGCCTTCTTTTTAGCCTAAATATTGAACCTAACGAATCAAGATCAGATCCGTGGGCTGTATCAACCCAATGTGATCTCATTATCGAAAATAGATCCTTTCTTTGTTCATCGAAACTCTGTGCAAAAATCTTAAGGAATCTGAAAAAAATTGACTGCTTATCCCACGCTTTATAAAATCTAGGGAGTCTTTCAACAATTCTATCTGCCGTGTCTACAGATGCAGCCATTATCTTGCCACCTCTACTTTAACTGTAATATTTCTGACATATGGTCTTTCATCTTCGTTTACTATAATGTTCTCTTTGGCAGAACCATTATTAATATTACTTATACTGCTAGTTGTTTGTCTGTCGCCTTCTCTATATGTATTAACCTTCAATTCGTTGATATCTAAAACTTCAGGAATCCTCAACAATACGGATATCAGTTGATTTACTATCAGATCATCTCCTATTTTCAAAGCAGAAACGAAGTCTTTAATTTTAGCTTCGACAGTAGAAATTAGTGTTTGCTCAGATGCAGACTTCCTAGTTACACTCAGAGTTAAGTCCATATCCAACAGTATAATTTTCGGTCTATCAAATTCTACTAAGATTCCGGCAGCTCTGACATTTTCTATTACGTCTTGAATTTCCCGTTCATTTCCACCATCGATTATGGCTTTAACTATGCCCGGTACTCCGTCTGGCATATCAATTAGTACGGGGGGAGATTGTATTCCATCAATTCCCTCAAGTGCTGTCCTCAGAGATTCTAAAGTTGCTTTTCCTTTAACATCGAGCACCTTCTTTGCTCTTTCTCTTAGGGAAATGTCCGGTTCAGCATCTGTGCCTCCTCCAATATTGGATCTGTTTATGACTTTATCCACTCCCAGGGGTGGCTTTGGCATTATCTTTATGGTTCCGGCCAGTGCATTGCCACCTGTCCCCGGAGATAATGCTGCTATCTCGACGGTCGTTTCCCATTTACCATCATTATTCTGTCTTAAGATACCATCTTTTAAAGTTCTAAAAAAAATAATATCTTTAGATTGCTTTGCATAAGTCGAAACTACAGTCTCAGCAGGCACGGTCATAATCTGGTTAGTAACATATTCTATTGAAAATTCCTTTCTGTCTTCAGGTCTGGTACCTTCGGGAAGCCATCTAATTAGATTGGACTCAACCATGTAATCTTTGCTCTGCTGAAAAACATGTGCTACGCCATCAATGCTAGCAGTAACTTCGATGACTTTCATTGGTGCTGCCTTAAGTTCGTAACTTTCTCTTCCATCATAGAGAATGGACTCACCGGCATTGATCTCCGGTGGATCACTGTCCTTCCAAAACGTTACAAGACCATTAGCATACGTAGAAGACTTCCTTTTAATTCCAAGCATTGAAACAACGAGGTCAAGTGCAGGACCTGTTGCAGTATCAATGAAACCTGCTTGATAAACTAGATCCATTTCTTCATAAAGTAGCTCTACTTCTCGGCTCATAGATTCAACAAATGTTCGTAGAACGCTTCCGGTATTGATATCAGTCAGCCCTGGAGGGTCATCGAAAATATAAGTCACTGTAAAATTAGACCTATCATCTGGTTTTTCAGACTCGCCATTACTGAACCATTCTACATGATTATTGTTTAATCTATAATCTTTTTCCTTCTGGAATGTATATTTGTTGCCTTTAAAAAATCCCTCTATTTTGACTACGTCCTTTACTGGTTTATTTTCTGCCCTGCATTCAAGTTCATATTTGAGCTTTTGGTTAGAAAAAGTCTGTTTCTCCTTTGCAATACCCTGAACGACCTGGGCCAGAATGTCCTGTACTATTTCTTGATATTGTTTTTTTGTATATGGCATTTACATCATAACTCCTTCCAGATGAAATGGAAACACTAAATTTAATGGTTGGTTGCTACCTATAGGTATAATTGTTATGTCTATATCAACAGTACTTAGTAACATTCTAGGATCCAAATCTGTCATCTGTTGAAATTGGTTGCCTTCTGTAATTTTTATCATTTCTTTTTTTGCAGTTTCCGCCCATGTCCGCGGGTCAAAAGCTTGATTATTCTCTTTGATACTGTACATTTCAATTTTCCGGCTCTTTACCTCGATTCGTGTTATCTCTTTTATTCGTGGCTCTTCACTAAGAGTCTCTCTTACCATCATTTTAATTCTGTCTCGTGTCATTGAATTGTTGGGCTCTCCTACCAAGTCGTACAACTTAGAACCGTACTCCGGATGACCAATATCGATTAATTCTCCTTTTATAGTTCTTAATCTATGAAGTACGGCTTGTGCTAAATTCATCTCTTCTGTTACAAATTCAAAATCTCCGTTCGAATTTTTGAAGATATCTACGCCTAGGGGAGTTTCACTTAACATTAGATCTGTTCCAAGAAGTTTTTTCGATTCTTCACTCATCATTATCACCATAATAAATTGAAATATCTATGAATTAATATTGACAATAGCACCTTTTATGGACATTATTGCCGTAGATTCTATATTTGCTGTTGTATTAGATTTTATTGTCATAGCAGCATTAGATCCAATTCCTAGCGTGGTCCCTCCGTTTATCTCAACTGAAGTTCCTGCGGCAAATTTCATTGCTTGGGAGCTTTTCAAATTTATGTTAGAAGCAGTTAATGAGAAATCACCATCGCACTCTAAGGTGGTGTTTCCTTTGCTGTGAATATGAATGTCAAAATCGGTATCTACAAAAATACCTTTATCGTCAAGTGTAATTGCAGACCCCTGACTAGATTGCTTGTCTTTAGCCGATCTTACTACTATCTCTCCTTCGCTATTTGCAGTTATAGACGATTTTCCTGCTATCATGCTTATCCTATCGTCATGAATATCAATTACAACTACCTCGTCTGGAAGGACTACATTTAGACGCTTGAGCTGGGTATTTTTCTTATATGTGGGTTTATAGATTATCTCTTCTTCTTTATTCTGCGGGGGCCTGTCCTCATCATTGTAGAGTCTCCCCATTATTATTGGGGAATTGATGTCACCGTTGATAAATGAAACAGCTACCAGATCTCCTACATGGAGGATATTTGCAAGCCCTATGTGCTGTGTGGTTACAGGCACCTTCCTTAGTTCGACATCTTTATCTTTTAACTTTATATTGCATTCATAGTTATCTTTGTCACTATCGCTAGAGTGAGGAAAGACAGAAGTTACAACACCGAGTTCTGTAATATGCATTTTCCTTACTTCGTTCTCTGCTATTTTCCTTATTACTTCTATTATGCTACTGGCCATAAATTAGTCACTTTCTTCTTATCTTGTACTATGTTCATATAAATTGGTCATCTCAGCTAATAATCACCAAGAGAATCGCAGTCTTGATCTGCAAACCGCTTTCAATGATACGCATCATAAAAAATGAATTACGATTCATGAATCTTTCATTACTCCCATTAGATTAAGCTTGTTGCTTCACTTTCTATTGTAGAGCCATACAACAAAGGTTCAGAAAATATTCCTCGGTAGTCATCATAATCATGATAGAAATCGCTCTTTTTATTATCACATTGAAGAAGCGTTACCTTGGACATATTCACTTCTATTGTCTCTTGCTCTTTTATAACGTTACCTTTAATTATGTTATTGTTCGTAAAAAATTTTTTTTTAATCTGTAAATCCATAGGATAATAACACTTGGAACAGGTATTTATGATTATATGAAATAGTCAAAAATAAATACTATAATCATTGTCCAATTAAATGAAATACTCATAATTTGACCACTTTAAATGTAAACACTGCTTTCGCCTTTAACCTAATGATAGATGTAAAACGGGAATTTATATCCCACTTTATATTGTGTTACGTTTATAAAATTTTTATAGAGTGGATAAGATCTCTATATCATATTTTAAATTCAATTTTAGTAACAAGAAAATTTGTTTTTGAAAATAGATAGGTTAAATCATGATACTATTGAATGGATATTATTAGATACTTATTCGCCTACTTGTATTTCTAATTGCACGAAAAAAATAGCAAATTATATAGCGCAATGATTTGTTTTCTATTTGATGCTTCATCCTC
>JAICSL010000357.1 GCA_025936955.1 Nitrososphaeraceae archaeon | reverse complement strand
TACTATTAAAATCGAAAATCGAAAATCCTGCCTATCTGTATGTTAATGATTCTAATTAACTAATGGTAAATTGATTGAACTAACACTTAAAAATAGGATTAAATTAATAGGTTATATATGGCTGCCCGAAAGAACACATCTAGAAAGATAAGATTAGTCAAACGAACAAAACAAAATAGGCCGGTGCCAGCTTGGGTTATTATCAGAACACATAGACATACGAGAACTAATCCTAAACGGAGATCATGGCGCAAATCTGATGTGAATGTTGGATAAATGGGGGCATGACCAGAAATGTCTCAAGAAGATAATGCAACACGCATTTATACAATTAATCTTGGAAAGGCTTGGTTAACTCCAGGATATAGGAGAACTGATAGAGTGATTAATATGATCAGAGAATTTGCACGAAAGCATATGAAAAGTGAAGAGGTCAAACTTGATCAGGATCTGAATAGGCAAATATGGAGTAGAGGGAAGACTAATCCCCCTCGAAGGGTGCGTGTAAAGATGGCAAAGGATGAGGATGGTATAGTCATAGTCTCCTTGTACGAGGAAACAAAAGAGGCTTCCGCTCCTTCTATATCTACAGCACCGATAGATGAAGAAAAGCCGGTCATCAATGATCCTAGTCGATAAGAAAAAGTTCCTAAATATTATAAGGTATTTTGTTTTATCAGTACTCTGGATATTTGTATGTAAATGTCACCTCATTCAACGTTATTAATTCTCATTTCTATATCAGGCGAAGTATCCATATCCTCCCAATCCAAGACGTTTCTTTCTGGAATGATATCTGATAGTGGATCATATCTGTCAAACCTTGTTTTTCCATCAATTGCTGCCATCAAATGAATGCCTATTTTGTTGGAATCACACATCGTCATTGGTATTGTAGCTGTTCCTTCATTTGTGAAAATCTTACTCAATATTTGTACAATTAAATTAAGAGTCTGATTTGGTACTCTTTTTCCGCCCATTACATATAGTAGTGCTCTATTAACCAATTCAGGATCTGTGTTATGATATAACATTCCAATGGAATCATTAATTGACAACTCTGCTGAATCATTGTAATTCTTGCTGATATATAATATGTTCATGTCTGGGAGAATAAATCCTTTAGAAATCGAATCAATCACATCACGCATTGCAACATTAGTGATCTCAAAACATTCTTCAGGAGAGAGATCTGGATTATTATCCAGAAAAGCATCGTTGTCCATCACTATTACTGCGTCAGAAAAGTCTCGAATTCTTTTTAGCGAGATCCCAGATTGAAATATTCGTTCTTTCTCAAATTTGAATGGCATTATAACAAAAGAAATGATTGTAGTAGTTGGAGAATGTTGTCTTGCTAGTTTCTCAACAACTGGAGTAATTGCCGTTCCCGCCTTTCCTGCTAAGTTCGAAATAACAATTAGTGTCTGAAATTTCTGCAGCTCAGATCTAATTTCATTGGATGAAAATTGAGCAAATGATCTCAATTTATGACAGGTCGGATTTATCCAAGGTTCGGAGTCAATAAAAATAGAGCGGTAATTTATATTCAAGTCCTTTTTGTCATTACTTATTAAAATACACTCACAATCCATTGACTTACTAGATTCAACTGCAACTTTGCTACCCGCCCCTCCAATTCCAATTAATACTAACGGTCGTTTCAGTTTAAGATAAATGTCATTCATTAAATTTCATTCTTCTTCAAGATCGAATTGTTTAGTTAAATGTTTAGATGATTTAACATAAAAATGCTATTTGTGCAAAAATATTGAGCTATCTTCTTACAGGTTGATTACACGACCTATCAAAGCACGATTATTAAAACCGATTATCTCAATATTAGCCTTCATTCCAACGTGGAGATCACTGGAAGTTGAGGATGAAAATGAGAATTGATAGGTGAGGGGAATGTGTATGGGTTTATAAGCATAATTTCTACCTTGAAAAATATTGTTATTATTTTTATGAATAAGTATTTCGCCCCTCCATCCTTTCCAAAGTAGGTTGCGCATTCTGCTAATTTGTTCAGAGAGAAGATGTAACTGCATTGATCTTCCTTTTACGATTTCAGAATTGATCTTTTTTAATTGGGCTGCTGCTGTACCTGGTCTTGAGCTATATTTAGAAATATTTACTATGTCAGGCTGTGTGTGCC
>JAICSL010000065.1 GCA_025936955.1 Nitrososphaeraceae archaeon | reverse complement strand
AAGCTATCGTTTTATATAAGACTCGAATTTGTTCAGTTTAGTCTAAGACCGATATTTTTTTTCCTAATAATATGCCGTTATTTTCATACACAAGGATTTTTTTTTTCAATGTACTTGTCACATTAATTGTTATATATTATTATTTAGTGGTGCTTAGAGTTATTGTTTGCTTTTACCAGTTGAGCAAATATTATTATATTAAAATTCATAATGGTAAGTAATTGTTTTAATAATCATTTTAAGAAGCTTCTTCAAATATTATAGCGTGTGTTCGATTATAGGATATAGAGGAAAGCTGGATGCAGCTCCTTTGATAGTAGAAAGTCTGAAACGAATGGAGTATAGAGGTTACGATAGCGTAGGGGTAGCTACAAGTAATGAAGGCAAAATCCTTATGCGAAAGGGGGTGGGCAGAGTTGTGGAGGTAAATAAACTGTTCAATCTGGGAAAATTGCCTGGCCAGATAGGTATCGGTCACACTCGATGGGCCACTCATGGAGGAGTTGTAAATAGTAATGCTCATCCTCATACCGCGTGTACTAACGATATAGCAGTTGTTCATAATGGAATTATTGAAAACTACATGGAATTAAAGGAAGAAATAACCAATCTAGGCCATACTTTTAAAAGTCAGACAGATAGCGAAGTTATTGCACATTTACTGGAAATATATTATTTAGATAGTAAGGATGTAAAAGAGGCGATCATAAAAACTTGTAAAAGGTTACAAGGAGCCTATGCCTTTGTCGCAATATTTGAAGATGGCGTTATTGGAGGAGCTAGATATGATGAACCACTCATAATTGGAATCCTTGATGAAGGATACTTCATCTCAAGTGATGTTCTTGGATTTTTAGAACATACAGATAGAGCCATTTTCCTAGATAATCAAGACATTGCAATTATCGACGGAGGAGAATTACAATTGTTTGATTTTAACGGTCTTCCCGTAAAACGTCCTATCACGCAAGTGGCTTGGGAACTAGGGGCTGCTGACAAAGGCAAGTATGCGCACTACACTTTGAAGGAGATTCATGAACAAACTAGTACTATTATTCAGGCAGGCACTCAGAATATTGATAGGATGCAAAATTTTTGCGATATTATATTGAATGCAAAAAGTGTATACATCACAGGAAGTGGAACAAGTTATAATTCTGCACTGATTGCAAAACAGATCTTTGCCAAATTTGCTAAAATCCGCGTTGAAACCATATTGTCTAGTGAATTCCAATACGTACATGACCTTATTGATAATAACTCTGTATTAATTGCAATTTCTCAAAGTGGTGAATCCTCTGATGTTTTGCAGTCTGTTAAAACAGCTAAACAAAAGGGAGCCAAGATACTTTCAGTCGTCAATATTCAAACTTCTTCATTGGCAAGAATTAGTGATTCATCACTTGGTGTAAATTGTGGACCAGAAATTGGGGTTGCTGCAACCAAAAGTTTCACTGGACAGGTTTCACTAATATACCATATTGCAGATAATTTATGTAATAATTGCATTGGCTTTGTCCACAAAAATAAAGAATTAATAAGTGCAATAGAATTTGTGCTTGATAACGAATACAAAATTGCAGAAATAGCCAATAATATGAAAGATGTTAGAGATATCTATCTTCTAGGACGATCTGTACACTATCCCCTAGCACTTGAAGGTGCACTAAAATTAAAAGAATTAGCATATGTTCATGCAGAAGGTATAGCAGCGGGTGAATTGAAACACGGACCATTGGCATTGGTGGATCTAAATACAGTTGTAATAGTAATCAATCCATCTGACGCTACTTTCAATGATACTATTTCGAACGCTCATGAAATAAAATCACGAGGTGCAAAGGTAATCGGGATCTCTGATAGTGAAAATCATCTTTACGATCAGTTTATAAAAATACCAAAAGTCAGTGAATTACTTTACCCGTTAGTTGAGGTGATTCCCTTACAGATTTTAGCATATTTTCTTGCACTCAAGAAAAATGCTGATCCTGATTATCCTAGAAATCTAGCTAAATCTGTAACAGTTAAATAGCAATAGGTGTTCAAGGACCCAGATGTGTCCCTTGAACAGCGGATAAATTTGGACTATTACATACTGGATATCTAGTATTAGATCATTTCAATATTGATTAAAAGTAAATACCTTTAAATGCATATAATAGATTCACTAAATTAATTAGAAGCGAATTATCAAATCGATTTTTCTATCTATAGATATATCCTTTCTCCGCTACTGTAACTTACAGTTTTTAATATAATAATTACGATAGATAGATTTGACCTACATGTGCTTACAATTATGACACAGGTATGACTAGAAAGATTAATTATGCCTAGCTCTATGTCAATACAGAATATAGCATGACTGACTGGGATCTACTGACACCTGGAATAGGTCTTACTTCTATTGGAATTGTAGGAGTTGCAATTTCACTTGCGGGCATCGCAAAGACTTTCTTAGAAGGGATGCATGCAGTTTCTCTGCTAACAATGTTTATTGGCATGATTTTGCTTGCATCTGGTTTATTCAAAGATGGTTTTCCTTCAACTAGCAAAGCAAAATCAGCTACCTTCATTACTCTCGGTTTGCTAGTAGCTTTTGGATTTGCAGCTGCCATAATAGTAGGCAGTCATATTTCAAGTATCTATATCTACATAATGATAATTACCCTAATTTCCGTTCCTGCTGCAGTCTTATGTGTTGCGTCCTATAAGAGAAAAACTTACATCAAACCACTCCTTGTTATTTTTATAGTAGCAGCTCTAGTTGGAAGCTCTACTTTTTATGCATTTGGCTTAATAGCTCATAAGACAACAGGAAAGGAAGAAAATAAGACTGCTACGAAAGCAGCTCCTATACCAGTGCTATCTAAGATTATGAAAGTGACTATTCTTCCTGGCGCTTCTGCTCAGGGAAACCCAAATTTTGATCCGAAAAGTCTGAATGTTTCAAAGGGATTAGGAATAGGAATAGTTTGGACAAATAATGATAATGTACCACATACTGTAACCAGTGCTAAGGATACTGGCAAATCATTTGACTCTTCTATTATTAGTCCAAAGGGAAACTTTACTCTCGATACATCAAAATTAACTGAGAAAGAATATGACTATTTTTGTACGCTTCATCCATTTATGAAAGCAAGATTCACAATTGGTGGCCCATAGAATCAGAGTTGCAAATATAATCTGCATGGTCCATAGCTTTATCCCTAAGATCAGATCAATATCCGGCTTGACGGATCCAAGGACATGAACCTTAAATGAGGGAATAAAGTATAATAGACGAAAGGAATTTTTATCATTGCTGATTACGATAACTTAAGAATGCTACGTGATCCAATAAGTTATCTATTCGTATTGAATAGAAATAAGGATAATCGTCGGAAATGCGCTATAGATCAATTCTAATAGAACATAAACAATTCTTTACGAATCTTGAAAATATTGTGAATATATTTATAAATAAGCAATTACGATTGTAGGATATTAAATAATATCGTTACTCTTTTATTATATCATAGTTTATTGGAAAGGATGACTCCCTTACGGCACAAAAGTAGTCTTACAGCTATCATTTTAACTAGCCAACAAATGCAGAGGTTAGTTTCTTTGGCAAACGATTCTTTACCTAAAGAATCTTGCGCTCTCTTAGCAGGAAATAAGAGTGAAACTATAACTCATGTCATAGATTTAATTTTAATGAAGAATTCTAAGCTCTCTACAACTTCTTTTAGCATTGATCCTCAAGAACTCATTAATGCATATAAAAATGCACAAAAACTATCAATGGAAATAGTAGGAATATTTCATTCGCATCCTAATGGAATACAACCGTCTTCAACAGATCGGAAATTCATGGAATTAAATCCCATTATCTGGTTAATATATTCTACAGGTTTGAATAGATATAAAGCATACGTACTTAACGAAAAAACCAATGAAATACAGCAAGTACGCATAATTATGGTGTAAGTCTTTCCGTATCTCGTGGATAGATCACTACCTCTCTCACATTCCGGCTGTTTGTCATTACCATCATTAGTCTATCAAAGCCTAGGCCCCACCCTGAATGCGGGGGCATCCCCCATTCAAATGCTTTAAGATGTTCAGAAAAGTTTGTTGGGTTCAAATCATGTTCTGTCAAACTAGAACACAATTTTCCATAGTCATATTGCCTTGCACCTCCAGAAGCCAATTCTAAATATCCGTATTGTAGGTCAAATGACTTTGAAAGTCTAGAATTACTTTCTTTCGATTCTAGGTAAAAGGGTTTCAATTTAACTGGCCAATCGATTATGAAATAGAAGCCTCGATGAAATTCACCCAGTTTTCTAAGCAAAGGATCTGATAAATCATCTCCAAACTCTATCTTTTCACCCTCTTTCCTAAGTTCGTCTAAACACTCTTCATAAGTGAGTCTTTCTATTTTACCTATGGGAGTAAAAGCTTGACAGTCAAGCAAATTGGTCTCAATCTTACATTTCTCAGAAAGTTGCACTATAACATCTGTTACTATTCTTTCTGCTAGAACCATAATATCTTCGTAATCAACAAACGCTGCTTCGACATCAACACTCGTGAATTCGCTGAGATGCCTAACTGTATGGGACTTTTCGGCTCTGAAATAAGAACCAATTTCAAAAACTTTGTCTAAAGCAAGAACTAATTGTTCTTTATATAATTGAGGGCTTTGTGCTAAATATGCTGTTTTTTTAAAATACTCTACGTTGAATAAATTTGCTCCTCCTTCGCTAGCAGTACCTATTATTTTAGGAGTATTTATCTCAATATAGTTGTTCTTTAACAGAGTATCTCTGATGATATTTAGAGCTGCCGATCTTACATGAAATAAAGCAGCCACTTTGGGATTTCTTAGGTCTAGGGCTCGGGAGTCCAACCGCTTGTCTATTGAGGATTCCACTCTCCCTGTTGGATCGATTGGTAAAGGTTGAACTGCACTATTAATAATACTTACTTCAGAGGCTTTGATTTCTACAGAAAAATCTTTAGCCTTACTTCTCCTTACAAATCCTGATATGATGATTGCACTCTGTCTAGAGGCATTCTTTGCAGTTTCTAACTTTTCTCCGGTAACTACCACCTGCACAGATCCTGTGACATCTCTAATAACTAAGAATACCAATCTACCTATATCACGTATGTCCTCTATCCAACCACTAATTCTTACTTTCTGTCCAACTAGACTTTCATCAAGTTGATTTGCATAGTGTGATCTATACATATTAAAATCTCATTAATCATTAACTATACTTTCAAACTCTACGAGTAATTCAATATTTTTGATCATACTGGTTATTTTTTGGATTTTCGTAATTTGAGTTGTTGACCTGGACTTATTTGAACCTGCAATTACGACCCTGGTTAATTTGTTACCATCTGGAAGCCATACCAAATTAATAGCAAGAACTCTGAGAGGAAAGAACAGGTTTTCAATAAACCGTTTATCATTAGCTTCAGCTTCTATTAGCCAGACTTTACTCTTAAATTCATCTTCTATTTTAGTTATGATAGAAGGATTTGCGCGTAAAAAGATAATGTCGGATCCACGAAGCGACAAGATAAAATCATCATCGACTTTAGAGCCACTAACCATGGTGAATTTATTAACCTCTTGTTCACGCTCCGCAAGTTTAGTGAGTCTTATCGCCCCTTCAATATCTGCCTCACTTATATGTCCAGAATGTAATTTGGCTTCGCATCTTGTACATAGCGTACCGGTCCTTGCGTCAAAAGAACAAATAGGAGTTTTCAATAGGCAGGACCCACTATAAACTTAGAATATAAGTTGTATCTTCTATATAATTGTTGGAATTATTCAATAGCTACCATATTAAGGATCTAAACTTCAAGTTCATACTACACGACAATAATTGGTTATATTAGGAATAAAACATTAAACTTAAGTCAAGCGTTGTGCAAATTTTACCTTCTTTAGAATATTCTAATATGAGAATGACAAGTATTTGAATTATGGAAAATACAAAACTGTCAGTCTTAGGACTTAAGGCTTATTATTTTACAACTAAAGGAATCATAAAAGCCGTAGATGGCGTTAACTTTACAATAAATTACAAAGAATCAATTGGGATAGCCGGAGAGTCTGCATGTGGAAAAAGTAGTCTTGGTGCAGCCATTCTGCGTGCAATGCATCCTTCCGGCAGGATAGTAGAAGGAGATATTATTCTAGATGGGAGTAATATTGTAAAAATAACAGACGATGAGTTTAACAAGAAAATTCGTTGGAAAAAAATTGCTATGGTTTTTCAAGGAGCTATGAATGCACTCGATCCAGTATATACTGTAGGAAATCAAATGAAAGAAATACTCGAAGAACATCATTTTGATGGAAATGTGGAAAAAAAAATATACGACTCACTAAGGCAAGTCGAATTAAATCAAGTCGTGGCAAGAAAATACCCACATGAGTTAAGTGGTGGAATGAAACAACGCCTTGTTATTGCTATGGCGTTATTGCTAAAACCTGATATAGTGATAGCCGACGAACCAACTACTGCACTAGATGCC
Organism: Nitrososphaeraceae archaeon; assembly: GCA_025936955.1. Classification (GTDB taxonomy): domain Archaea; phylum Thermoproteota; class Nitrososphaeria; order Nitrososphaerales; family Nitrososphaeraceae; genus JAICSL01. Next base: position 1,467 of record JAICSL010000065.1, on the reverse strand, counting down.
CTTGTACAAGCACAAATAATTAATTTACTCAAGAGATTGAAAACTAAAGAAGGAATGACAATAATATTGATAACACATGACCTGTCCATAATTTCAGAAATAGCCGACAAGATTGGGATAATGTATGCAGGTCAATTGGTAGAAGTCAGGAGTAAAAAAGAAATATATAGTAATCCAAAGCATCCTTATACTCAGGCATTAATTTCCGCCATTCCAAAATTAAATTCCAATAAACAATTATCTTTTATCAAAGGCAATCCTCCAGATATCTTGAATCTGCCAACTGGTTGTAGGTTTTATTCCCGATGTCCACATGCAATGGATATTTGTAAAGAGGATCCGCCGGAAATCAAAGTAGAATCAGGCTATGTTCGCTGTTGGCTTTATAAATGACCATCATAAAATTCTCATCCTACCTATTACTATCGATTCAATAAAATGGCTCGGAAATCAGTTAGCTTGAGAAAAAATAATAATCGACAAAAAGAATAATATTATATCCACCAAGGAGGCAGTTTAAGTCTTGCCTTGAAGAATCGACCTGATACCTATGAATCAATTATATAATAATTTTTCGTTTCTGGTTCTATTGAACTGTTATATAGAAATGAAATGCTTTTAAATATACTAATAAGTTTCTATGAAATATATTAGTTGCAAAGGACGACTAAATAGCATCTTAAGTCAAATATAAGAACATTCTAAAAATCAATTGTGCAAATTATGAATGAAATGACGCCTTTAATGATTATACTATTAGTTGGTTGTACGATATCATATGGGTTATTGTATAATGATTTTGTAAATTCAGTAGAGGCGCAGAAACCACATCAATTACAAAAAGACAAAAAAGTAGTCACACATTCCATATCCCAAGAAGGCCAAGGAGATAATCTTGCGCAAGGAATGACCAAAGACATTAACCAAGCCAATGAATGTGAAAAGACTACAAAATGCATTACTGAATCCACAGTCTGCCCTCGTGGTGCTGTCTGCATTATTGATCCGTATTCAGATAATAAATCTGTGGTCGTTGTAGACGGAAAAACAAATAATCAAAAATAATCAGAAAATAGATATGCATGATGGATAATCACTTTACAATTAAAATTTTGATATATTGGTATATATCATTGAGTATACTTTCGTGAATAGGCTATTTATCAGGTATTCTCATAGTTTTCAAAATAAAAGGTGAAGAACTGTTTCACTTTATTAAAATACACGTATTTGAAAATCAAAATAAGATCGATACCATCGATTGATAGTTGGTTCTCTTTCTAGTAAAACATTACTTTTTCCACTAAGTAGGACTTCATGCTATGGAAATATTAATATGGAATTCCAATACATTTTCATAACATAATTGATCATAGACCAAACTCGTATCGGTACATTCCCATCATATAGAAAAATGGTCATGTTATCTGTCATAATTCCAACATATAATGAGTCAGAGAATATCTT
>JAICSL010000205.1 GCA_025936955.1 Nitrososphaeraceae archaeon | reverse complement strand
TAGTGGTTTCTCTAATTTGCCTCTTTTTTTCAGTTATTTAACAATTGAGAATATTTCTAAACTCGAATTTTGTAAGATGTCGCTAGAATAAAATAGTGAGTTCGCTTTGAATAATCAACTTGGTAATACATACCTGATTGTTAGATTAGAAGTTATGTCACTTCTTGCTCTTGCCTCTATCTCTCCTAATTTAATGCTGTTTGGTTGTTCTACTGGTACCATTTGAGCTCATTTGACCGTATGCAAAGTGGATAGTAGTGCTAAAGAAGTTAATTGAAGTAGCTATAATTCTAATGATGGGGCAATGTTGTAGAAGTAGTAGTAGTAGTGGTGTTAAGAAATGTTTTCAATACATTGCTGAGTTTCTCCGGATATTGATACATTAGTCCATGTCCAGCTGCTTTAATTTGTACAAGCCAAGAGTCAGGAATTTTTTGTGCAATAATTAAGGAATTAGCTGAAGGTACTGCAATATCCTCAGTTCCTGTTATAACCAAAGTCGGTGCAGATATCCTTGGAAGTTGAGCACAAACACCGCTCCAGTTAGTTGCAAACCAGCTTTCTACAATATTGAACTGCTTCTTTAATGTATCAGGTGAAATAATTTCTTTGGATTGTGGAGAGGAAATATTAGGATGTGATTTAATCCATGAGAGTGGAAATTGGACAGATAGAAATTTTTCTGGATCCTGCTGACTACTGGTATTGTTATTTACCACATCAGATATAACTTTTACAACTTCTGGACTCTGGGGTATGTTATCTTTTCCACCACACGATGCACCATAAAGTATGAGCCTGTTAACTTTGTCTGGATGTAAAAGTGCAAGTTCTTGGGCTATGAAGGAAGCCATTGAATAACCAAGGATGTCTGCTTTTTGGATATTAAGCGCATTTAGCAAACCAGCAGTATCATTTGCAAATTGGATTATCGAGAAAGGTCTAATACCAGCTGTAGTATTACCAACTCCACGGTTATCAAATATGATTACTGTGTGTGTTGAGGACAGGTCTCTTAGCAGAGTAGGATCCCAGGCATCCATAACAAGACCGCTGCCACTAATAAGCAAGAATGGATCACCTTTACCAAAGACTTTGTACGCTATGTTTATGTCGCCAACATGAACTTTTTTTGCTGGTATACTTTGCACATCAAATGAATTTGTTTGGCTGTATGCAAAGGGAACAGTCATAATTCCAAATGACCATGTAATAATGAGTATAATTGAAAAAGTGCTAACAGTTATGTTATGCTCTTTCATTCTCTGTTAGAGAAAGCAATTGCTAGTTTATTTATTTATGTAGTTGTTCAAAAGGTTGATATCAACTCTAATCATTAAAGAACTTGAGCTGTTAATGGTGTTCTTATTTCTGCAGTATCCTAAATGACTTGTTGCTCTTCTTCTAGCTGATCCATATGCTCAAAGTTCAGAAATTTCCTTCGTGAATATTAGGGTGTACATATTTTTAGCTAAAGATCCAGTTAAAGATCTATTGGTAAAAAAGGATGGTTAAGAAGACAGTTCATTTCATTATTCTATTGATCTATATCCTTGTTCTGTCCTTTCTTTTGTTACCGTCAAACTTATGCATTCGAATATCAATCTACGATCTTTAATTCGATCGTACTTCGAAAGAATAGAGAGCAGCTTATCAGCAAACGTATTTAATATTCTATCAATGCCCGTAATATAAGATATGTCGAGATCATGTTCTAATCTCGATTTGAGCATTTTGTCACATCTTTTCTCAGCATAGCAAGAATATATGTCAATTCTCTTTATAGAAAGTTGATCTTTAATAACAATGTCCAGTAATTCTCTTACATCGTATAGAATACGTCATTATATAGTTTGAAAACGTTCTATCATAACATTTATTTTGTGTATGAAATCGCATTATAGTGCGCCGCTGTAGCTCAGCATGGTAGAGCAAATTCGTAGCGCAACCAGCGCTCTGAAGTTTATCTGGCTGTTAACCAGTGGGTCATCAGTTCGAGTCTGATCAGCGGCGCTATCTTTATCGTTGTCTAAAATAAACCATTTATCTTATCAGTGCCCTTAGGTAATAGCACTATGAAACAGACTAATTAGAAGAATTTCCTCAATTGTGGTTGACTAAAGTAACAGGTTAAAATGTGAGTATATCTAGTGCAATCGCATCAGATAGCAAATCAAGATGCCGGCTGGCTACGATATACCCATTTTTGATCTCATTTGAAGAAATCCACCGATTCGTGGAAGAAAATAGCCTTTCTTTTTTCATTCTAGACTCTATGTCTTTTATATCTAATTCCATTTCTTCGATTTCCTCGGTATCGTTCTGCTTTATCGTTAGTAAGACCTTATTAACGAGAATTCTATTACCAAATCTCTGAGAAAAATCCCTTGCATTTTCGTCGATATCGGTCAACTTTATTTTTATTTGTATTCCGTTGAGGGCATCTCTGCTAGTAAGAAGCCTATCATCAACGAATCTGTCATAACCCATGTCCCAATATAAGTAGTTAGCCTAATCAATATTACTTTATTTGTTCATATTGTTGTTCTCAAACGAAGGTGCAAAATGGTAGAATACCTTACCGTCAGGAGATATCCCACAACTAGTCATCTTCACCTTCATTCCTCGGTAGACAGTGGTATCACAGATTGAGCCAATTAATACTATGCCTGAGAGATCAATAATACCAAATGTTGTTTTTTGGCAGTCGACATTTTTATATGAATAGACATATTCACGAAGTATTCCTGCATTTTTAATTTTTCTAAATTTTGTCTTTGACAAACAATAGCTACAAAAGCTAGAAGGAGGCCAAATTTTCTTTCTACAAGACAAACAAATAGTAATCCTAAATTGTCCTTTCTTTATGAAATCAAGGAAATCAGGCACCTAGTTAACTCCTAAAATAATTATCGTGGCGGATGTCCCAGCAGCGGCAAGGTTATGAACCAAGCCATTTTTGCAATGCTTTATTTGTCTTTGACCTGCATTTCCAGTTAGTTGTTTTACTATCTCTGCGGTCTGAGCTACCCCAGTTGCACCAACAGGATGACCACATCCCAAGATACCTCCCCTCGGATTGATTGAAAGCTGATCTTGTTCAACAAATTTTCCTCCTTCCCCTTTATCAACAAATTCAAGGTCTTCATAGGCCAGTATTTCGAGAATAGAGAATGCATCATGAACTTCTGCTATATCTATCTCTTTTGGTTTTAGGCTTGCCATTTTAAAAGCATCTCTTGCTGCATTCTTTGCAGCACTAATAGACGACAAATCATATGCAGTCTTGCTAAAACTTGCTGAGTTAGTTCTTTGTCCAACTCCTTTTATCCATACTGGATTTTCGCATAACTTTTTTGCTTTATTCTCTGATAATAACAATAATGCTGAAGAGCCGTTACAAGTAGAGCAACAATCTAAAAGCTTTATTGGGTCTGCTATTTTTCTTGAGCTTAATACATCTTCTAATGTTACTGGTTTTCGAAACAGCGCTGAGGGATTTTTTATTGCATTATTGCGATTTTTTACTGAAACCATCGCCATCTGTTCTTCTGTCGTTCCGTACTTTTGCATATGAGCTTTTGCAAAAAGTGCCGCCCAGTACACTGGAGATATAAATGACCCCCTGGTTATATCCCATTCAAGCCTGTTAGCCTTACTATCAGCCTTCTCAGCCCCAACCACTAGTACTGAATCACAAAGGCCTGCAGCGATATAAGACATCCCAGAAACTATGGTATTTGTTCCAGAATTACAAAGATTGTCCATTCTATAGGCTACCTTTGGCTTAATACCCAGCATCTCAGAAATAATAGCTGAAGAATACTGTTCTGTAGAGCATGACGAAAATAGCACAGCGTCTATTTCCTCTCTACCCAGTGAGGAGTCCTTGAGAATTTCTATGCAAGGTTGACAAGCCAACTCAAATATCGAAGAATTTATGTTCCTTACGAAATTCGATGTAGCATACGATGCGACTGCTACCTTTCGCATTCTATTAGAATGTAGCTGTCAGTTCCTTAATATTACTTTCTGGATTTCCAACAGGGTTTACCTGTAGAATTGGTAATGTGATACCTGCAGAGATGAATCTGTTTAATGACAGGATACATTGTTCAGTGTTACCACATATGGTAAGCGAATCCAACATAGAATCATTAACAAGCCTAGTAGCACTATCGAGACCACTGGTTGTA
>JAICSL010000012.1 GCA_025936955.1 Nitrososphaeraceae archaeon | reverse complement strand
GTGATCATCATAACCATTTCAGCGGTAGTAACAACATCTTAAGTAATGCTTATTCTATAATAAGTTTTCTTTCTACCTATTCAGATGTAGTCGGATAACGTGTTCAAAACATTTGCATGATCAATACAGAAAGATTTGGATCTAAATGAAGAAGATCTAGTAAGCAAGGAGAATCATAAAAATGAAATAAAGACAAATTACAATTGTATTTTTCTAGACTCAAAACCTAACAGTCCAGAGCGTCCTAGTGCATCGAATTCTAAAGAAACTTCTAAATCAAAGATATACATTTACTAGCCGGTTATATTCAAGGTGTAATGGAGGCTGTAAAATAGTTGACAGAGGAAGAATAAAAATGACAGATACACCCAAAAAGAAAGTCTATCATAAACAAAGAGATCCCTTACTATCCATTGAAGATGTAAATAATATGATAGATGCATTTCACAGGAAAAAGAAGGAAGAACAAGAAAAGTGACAATAACCTCGAAAGCAAGTCCTTTCTGCAAATGTGGACATGAGAAAAAATATCATAAACCATTTAAACAATATTTTACCCTTATAGGGTCTGCAATACCAGATGTCGATTTGTCAGACTTTATTCGATGTATAGATGGATGTGAATGTTCAGTATTTGAGATAGAAAAATAAAGGCGCGAGAAATAAAATATAATAATGAGGGGTAAAAACTAACACTACAACATCTCGAACTATATCAAACTTTACACCACCAGCATCAAAAATTGCAGAAGGCGACACTATCGATGTCAGGAATAACCTTCAAATTATAAGATTAAGATTTTTACTACTCGACAGATCAATAATATTACAAACAGGATTTAATGAACCAAAACAACTTACAATGATGTATTTCTTGTTAATGGTATAGTCTTGTAGACGATGACAATCGCCAGAAATTAAATTTAGCTAGATTTGTTACTGCCGTTTATTATCCTACGTTTGTGTAGGAAACGAGACACTTAATCAAGGATTACTCTATAATCATCTAGTAACTCTGCTTTTTTATTATTGTTCCATATCTGACTTTAGGTTACTCGATTGGCTGCCAAGTATGGATGCTACATAGTAATTCTTTTAGCTATTAATATAAAATAAAAATATGATTAGTCTTGAAAATTTGTAAAAACGGACCTTATAATGTATCTGCACAAACAAATGCCGATGGCATTATGATTAATTATTAAGTTTATTTCACTTTTTTGTAAAGGTAAAAAGAGTTTAGAAACAATTTAAAGCGAATTAAATATCTAAATCCATCAAAGAGAAAAAATCTTTTGCTAGTTCACGCTTATTTTTCTTATTTGTGTTTAATTTCTTTTAAACCTTGATTCAGTTGGTCTGTCTAGTCTAGCGATGTCGATATAATTGTTCTCTTCTACAATATGATTGTCTATTAATAACTTCCAAGTTTGTAAAGCACAGTTAGGACACAATTGTATCTCTTTCGAATAGAATATAGTCATAGCTGCAGCAATATTAATATCGTGTGATTCAATAAACTGACCGCATTTATCGCATTTGTATCCTTTCATTTATTTTCATAATTTTCCCTCTTTTTCTAGTTATAAAAATTTATCATATTATTTACATCTTCAATGGACAGTAAGGGATCTCTTTGTTTATGATAGACTTTCTTTTTGGGTGTATCTATGGTGATTTCTTCCTTTTCACGAAGTTTCAGTCATATATTATAGCTACTTTATTTTTACTGTATAACAAGAATTTTATGAATTTCATAATACACTTTCTTTAGTTCTAAATTAGTGTACATTTTAATCTAATTTCTAGTCTTATAGAAATTATTCAATTCATTAATATCCTATGTTATCTCCATTAAGTATATGGAAGAAAAGGAGGAGAGAGAGCAAATAGATATTCAAAAAGAGGCATTAAAACCAATTACCAAAGCAAAATCTAAAGAAGACAAGGAGTTACAAGAACAAGATGTGGAATCAACAGGTGGAGGAATGGGAGCAGGTGGAGGATAATCTGAGTTAATGTCATTGTTATTGCCTTGCTAGCAATTCTTCTCATTCTAAGGTTACATCATATCATGCTTCACATTTGTCTAATCGTCTCTCTTTTTATGAAACTTTGACATAAACATGAAACATGTAAAATCTATAATATATCATAATTACCAGAAAAGTAAAATGTTATCAGTAGCAAACATTCAATGATACTAATCTTTTTACAGTCAAAATTCTAAATATCCCATCGACTATAAAATAAACATCAAAAAAATCAATGCGAGATTTTAAATAATCTAGTATATGAAAAACATATTTCAGAATATATGCAGAAAGCATTAAACGAAGACAAGTAACGAAAAAGGTTGGATCTTCCACAATGTTTGAATTTACAGTATGTGTAGAACTGCGAGCTAAAATAAAAGATGATGTAGTTCCAAATAACGCTAAAGACACTTTTGAACAAATAAATGGAGAAACTGAAATTGTTCATTGGAAAAATAAGACTATCTCAAAGAAGAAAATGAACATTTTCATATATGATATTCTAGAACAAAAGTTTTCAGATGGTAAAGTCAATGATCTGTCTCAAAAGATCACGTTAGGGGGAACTTTTCTATGATATCACTTGAACAAAAACTTCAGTACGGCAATACTACTATAAATTATACAATAATTAAAAGTAGTAGGCGCAGAAAGACTTCGGAACTTACAGTAAAGATAGATGGCAAAGTAACAGTAAGATCTCCAATTGATAAGCCTGTTTCTGAGATAGAAAGATTCATTTCAAAAAATGCAAAATGGATATTAAAAAAACAGCGAAAATACAAAAAAATAATTCCTGCTCAAATTATGAGACCTAGCTATGAAGAAGGTTCAACTCTACCTTATCTTGGAAGAAATTATCCATTAAGAATAATGAATCATCAGGAAACAAAAGAGAATAGGATTGAGCTTGTTAATGAGAAAGAGTTTGTAGTCTATTTGGTTAATAATAAACTCTCGAAAAGAAAGATCAAAGAGCTGTATGAAGAATGGTTAATGCAGCAGGCTCATTCAGTATTTGTCAATAAGGTTAAGCAATATTCCATACGACTGGAAGTGAATCCACGTCGATTACTAATTAAAAATCTTAAAAGTAGATGGGGGAGTGCAACAAAAGACAAAGTAATAAATCTTAATGTAAATCTGTTAAAGGCTTCTGAAGATGTTGTTGACTATGTGACTTTACATGAGATATGTCATCTGAAAATTAAAAATCATTCACATAATTTCTGGGACTTGGTACACAGATTTATGCCAAATTACCCTGATAAGATAAATTGGCTTAAAGTAAATGGAATCAACTTAATTTAGGAGAGCTAGAAATTAAATATAAAATCGTATAAATCACAATAGATATGCCATCACAAATACACTGATATAATTTCTCTCAATGATATCCTTGTTACAAGTATAACACCTTCCTCATTAACAGGTGTGGAATATAACGAACTGTATGAAGCGTGTCATAATGTGAAATATATTCTTCAATAAAGTACAGTTGGAAGATATATTCAATAATAATGTGGAAGGTTTTTTTAATCTTAAGGTTATTTTCCATGACAGAAAAAGGCATTTTTTTGTTGTATTTTTTCTCCACCATTATAGTAAAAATACGCTCTTTTAATAAGACTCCAAATTATAGGGAAACCTGTCTAAAGGTGTGTTTGTGAGATCGAGAAAATTCACAAGATTAAACATAAATTAACATAAACTTTAGAACAACAATCTTGGGCCACAGATACTGTAGATAATTGAATAGTGTCTACAGAATATATCTAGCCTCTCCATTTCCTTATTAAATCCTGTTTCATTTGTTGAAATTCAGACTCTGATATCACTCCTTGTTCTTTGAGTTTAGCTAATTTGGCCAATTCATCAGCAACAGAGATGGAAGTCGATGGTGTGTGATTATTCTGTGTATATGTCGATGCTTGCTCTGGTGTTCTATCCATGCCATTTCGTATTACTTCTAATAAGTCCTCAGCTTTTTCTTTTGGAATAGCAGTTATCACTCCTTCCTCTTCTCTTCTGTTCTTATTTTCGTCATCATAACCTGCCATCTTCTCAATGTTTCTTAACCTGCCTGAATTTATCAATCCTGGGGCTTTGAATATGATGCTAGAGGAAAACACTCCTTTATCTAATTTAACACCTGTTATCATATCATATGGAATATCTATTACCTCTTCTCGCATTCCAAGCATACTTGGGTCTTTTATGATAATTCTCCTATCTGTAGCAAATACAATATTTGGGGTTAGTTTAGATCCACCTGGTTTTAGTCTAGATTGTTTTGCCACAACCAATACTTCTTCATTTGGATTTAACATATTTGCAATTTTTTTAATTTCTTCCAAATCTTCTTTGTCTTTGATATTCGTTATAAATGATGATGGTGAAGAGTTCTTTTTATCAAACCCGAACGGCATTGTTGTAAATACTATTTTAAAGTGGATATTTATGGTGTTCCTTTTTTATCCTCTCTTAGGTCATTTATTTAGGATCTCATCGAACTCGTAGTGTATAGCTGTTATTTTCTACATGGAGGCAGAATATGAAATTTGTGTGATAGCATTTGTTAGTCTACCTTATTCACACGTAATCTATCTACATTTTCATATCTATGCTGTCAAGCCATGATATGCATTCATCGGTATTCATAGATAATACTCCAATATTTTCTAATTCTTGTATGCCTATGTCGTAGGTGCGCGATGTAGCATCCTTAACAAAGACTATTTTAAAATCTCTCTCGCTTGCTTCGTATATGGTAGTTCTAGGACAGTTAGGAAAGTTACATCCACACACAACTAGTGAGTTAACGTCCAGGCTACGTAGCTGCTTTTCTAATAACGTATCGTAAAATGCTCCCCACCTAGGTTTGTACATTATCCATTCCATATGTCCTATCTGTTGAAGTTGACCAGAAAGAAGTAAACTTGAATTCAAACTAATTGTGGACGAAGGCTTAAGTTCTTTTATAATATCTGCACCATCAGTTCCTGGAATGACCGCTCGCTTACCATTTTCGACAGATTGTCTTCGGCACAAATCAACATTCGACCCATCCGCATGATAAAGCCGAATTGCATGAATTATGGGATTATCTAACTCTCTGTATGTGTTTGCTAAGCGCTGAATATATGTTACTACCTGTAAAGTACCTGATACTTCAAATGGAGCATTCTTCAGAGTAAAATCGTATTGGACATCAATTATGAGTAAAGCAGAATGCTTTCCGTCAGGAGTTATATAGTCATTCATACTTATCATCTGTGATAATTTTATCTCCAGATGTAGATAATAACTTTGTATGTACTGTTAAATCTTTGGCTGATAGGCGAGTTGTCAAGAATGAGTTTTGTTCGATAATTATGCCATACTCTGATAATGGCGTTAAAATTTGAAATATTAGTATATCACAAATATAACAGAGGCAATACTTAAGATCATACTATAGACATGGAAACTAATGAAGTAAATTACAATCCTCGTTCGCTGTAAATCTATGTTGCATTATTCTACAGTTTTTATCAAGGTCGAGGTACGGTCATTATTGCGTTAAAAATATTTTCTAGATATTAAGTAATGAAGCACCATAGAAAAATAATTAATTGAAAATATATAATTATTGACACGTTAAAGTACTAAATTATTAGTTGATAACAATAACAATAACAATGCTCTTACATAGCGCTCTCACCATGGACTCACCAAAAAAATATTAGTTACTAAAGCTAATATAATCATCATCTTCATTGTATTTCATATCGACATCAAGACACTACTGAATTTCTTTTTCCAAGAGTGTACCTCAGTGTTAATGCTAGTGATGGAAAACGAAATTTATATCCTATATTAAGAAGGCGCGTGGGCATAATACGTGAGCTCGATAGAATTACAGCATCCGCCAATTCGTCTCCTAATATTGATTTTACCACAAATTTAGGAAAAGCGAAAATTGCAGGCCTTGATAAAACCTTACCTAATATCTTTATAAATTCAGCATTTTTAATGGGGTTAGGTGATACTGTATTTATTGGACCTACAATAGATTTATCTGCAATAGCGCGTAATATTACTCCAAGTAAATCGTCTAGTGCAATCCAGCTCATGTATTGATTACCTTCTCCAATCCTGCCACCTAAACCCATTTTAACAGGTGGAAGAATTTTTGCCAACATTCCACCAGAAGATGATATAACCGTGCCCATTCTTAAATTGACTACACGGATACCTGATTCCTTAGCTATATCTGTTGATTCCTCCCAACCTCTACAAACATATGACAAAAAATCAGAGTGCTTACTGGCATTACTGGAAGTGAGAGAAGATGTAAATAAACCAGAAGTAGCAGAAGCATTATGACTATCCTCTGTCAAGATTTCCTCACCTCTGTCTCCATAGTATCCTGTTGCAGATGCAGAAACCAATACTTTAGGAGGTTTATCAAGCGAAGATAGCATCTTGCAAAGAGACGTGGTAGTTTTTACTCTGCTATCAAAAATGCTCTTTTTCTTTTCTTTTGTCCATCTTCCAAAAATGTTTTCTCCAGCAAGGTTAACTACAGCATCAATATTCTCTTTATTAAAAGAGGTTATGTCAGGATAATCTGATGAAGATGGATCCCATTTAATGGATTTTACAATTTTTATGTTACTATCCATAGGACTTATGGGACCTCTTACCAGGCGTATTACTCTGTGACCCCCAGTAGTAAGAAACGGTATTATTGAAGAACCAATAAATCCACTTGAGCCAGTAATTGCAATAGTCATTGGATTATCACTACCTCTTATTTTATTTACAGCAGCATGAGTACAAAGATCCTCTCTAGTAAGACGATGTCTGTAGTCAAACATTTGATTTAATTTTTTGTTGACTAAACGTGAAGCAACCATTCTACCTAACTTACCACCAGGTAAAGAGTATTCTATTTGATCTTCTAGTATACTTGAAGAGGTTCCAAACGGCTTGAACAAATGTGTATGTGTCCATGATGAAAAGACTCCTACAATTTGAGTATCTCTAAATCCTTTGCCTTCTATATAATTAGAATGCTTGACAAGCCACTCTATATGAAGAGGGCCGCCAATATTCATTTTTATCTTGATCTGGCCATTACTTTCAATATTCCCTTTTCGTTCAATCACCTTAAATTTCTGCCAAGGGGGATTAAGGCGCTCAAATGCACCTTCTCTTATATGCCATGAAAAGACTTCGTTTGAAGATATATCATCAATACGACTAACGTGAGTATAAGATTCCACTATATATCTAGGGTATTAATTATAGATAAAGAAGTGATTTCTGCATGATTAAACAACCAATATAGCATTGACGCTGCCAGCATCCTCTTTTAAACGCTGGTCTAATCCTGAACGGATATTGACGGTTTTCCCCGACTTGTAACATTGTGTGCTGTCAGTGCATTCCTCACTCATGATTCCAAGTAATATAAGGACTTGTATCTCAGTTAATCACATAATTCCTCGATTGCTGCCATATTATATTGGGCTTTAATACTTATCATACTAGTTTTTAACATTCTTAGTAACGTCGATTATATTACAATACTAAATATATTACCGTCTATCCTGTATCCAGATCATAGATGCCAGAAACTCAAAGGTCATTTCCAGATTGGAATTTACTTTATAAAAATGAAAAAGTAGTGAATATGCCCTGGTATAATGAACATCTTGACTTTGATCTCGAACAAGAGATTATTCAAAGAAAGATTACTGATAATGGTGGCAAATTCTTGGATCTCGGAACAGGGCCAGGTACACAAGCAGTACATCTTTCTAAACTAGGATTTGACGTGACAGGAAATGATTTATCTGAATATGCTATAGAAAAGGCAAGAAGTCTCTCTGATAAAGTCCATTTCATAGTTGATGATATTCTGAATTCACAGCTCAAGAAAAATGAATTTGACTATATCTTTGATAGAGGTTGTTTTCATGTCATATCTATAGAGGACAGAGACAAATATGTCATGACGATAAAAAATATATTAAAAGATAATGGTATCTTGTTTTTAAAATGCTTTAGCGATAAAGAGCCACACGAAGAAGGGCCCTATAGGTTTTCTCAAGATAAGATAAAAGAAATATTTGGAAATGATTTTGAAATACTTAGCATAAAAGAAACTGTTTATCAAGGCACTTTAGATCCGTTGCCAAAAGCACTTTTTGTAGTTATGCGAAAAAAGGGCTAATCCAATAGCAGAGTTGTCACTAGTTTGATTTCTCTCTCACTCTCTCACTCTCACCAACTAACATAACCATTACCATCTGAAGCTACCATTTCTGCAGTATTTACTACTCCTTTTGACTTGTCATGATGTGTTAGAATAGACTCCTTTCTATCTACTGATATTTTGTCTTGGCTGTTGCATCTTAGTTTATACTTCAATTCAATTCGAGATGTCTCGGCATGAAAAACACGAAAACATCATTCTAAAAGTCTGAACAAAAATTAATAATAAATAAGTGTGATATCTCTGTATATATAATGAGTAAAGAAACTGAAAGAGAAGAAATAAACGAGGAGACTCATGAATTACAAGATAATGAACAGGATGAACAAGATGAGGAAGATGACGAATTAGAAGAGGAGGAGAGCTGAAAAAATTCTTTTTTGTTTCTATAATTGTTCTCCTAGCATAATTTTACAGTTATTGACATATTAAACAATAAAGAGCAATATTTAGTCAACTTTATAGTTATACTCAAAATCAATAACGAAGGTAAGTTAGATCTTATTGATACTATTGGAATAATAATTGCAAATCCAGCTATTAATCTGTAAATAGACCATATCATCACTTTTCTTCTACCCTCAGCGCTATCTATGGAAAGTTGGATAATTCCAATTGAGAATAAACATAGCGATACAGAACCGCAGATTAACCATTGACCCGCATAAGCCCTGATTGCAGCAAGTGATATAGCAAAATTACCTGATATCTCGCCTAAAGCACCGTGTATATTAATAGTGAGTGCTGCTTCAATCATCTGTAAGAGCATCAGTATACGATGGACTAAATCACCAGTTCCAAATCTTGTCGCATTAAATGTAACACCAATTCAAGCCCACCATACAGGAGCAAAGAGTGAGACTGTTCCAAGGAATGATGTAACTGAGGTATAATTAACATAAAGAATATACCTATCTAAGAAACAGCAGCAAAAACTATGTCATAGAAAAAGCTCAAGCCACGAAGCATAACGTTCTTTTTCTATATTGCTCAATATATTACAACCAGGCGAAACTCAGATTTGACCAATTACTTTTCGTATCTGCCTCCTTTTTCATAATGGTGATTGGCTTGAGACAAGCTTCCTGGCCCCCATTACAAAAAGAATATTCCTGTATTCCTTCATGCTACTAATAATATAGATTCCATGTTTGGTTGGAAAAAATTCCAAACCATAAAATCAACATATACTTTATGGTCTAATCTAGTGACATAAAGTGACATATCAGGAGTAGTAGTAGATTAAATTACTCTTAAACTCCACCACTTGACACTTCTTAGATGCGATAGCATGTTTAAAGCAGTGGATATAGGAAAACTCATAGGATTCGCCAGAAGACCCGATCCTCTCTGTATATCTTGGCTTAGAGGTTATATTTTGTTAGTTCTCTTCCCCCAAATTTAATTCAAGTCTTTTCATTTTGTTGCTGTCCCCATGACTTTGTAAAAACATCAAACCACTTCTGATTCATTCTTTGCATATTGTCAAGTTGCTGTTCATACAATTTGTTCATTTTCTCGTAATTTCTAATGGACTCATTATAAAGCTCATTTACCCTCTCAATACTCTTAATAGATTCATTATACAAATGGTTTATCCGTTCTAGATTTATAATATAGTCTTTCTGTAGTTGATGTAACTTCTCATAGTTTTTGATAAATTCATTATATATGTCAAACCATGTCATCGTTTGAGTATAACATTGGTCATACTTATCAATTAGGCTGGCCAGATGATGTCGATCAATAGGAATACGAAACCGTGGTCTCCATAGTAGTTTACCACATATGCCACAGATATGATTTATCATACAATATTGTTGCTTGAACATTGTATTGTCCAATTTATCAAACTAAAATAGAATTCCTTTTGATGGTATTTTGTTTCATTTCAGAAAAATATTTGAATTGAATATTGCTTTTTTTGTCAGCTCAAGTTATGTCTCGTGATTCAAAGCCGAGGAAAGATATTTACAAAAGTGCATTAAGTCAGCTATATCTTATAAAGACCATAGGAGTGTCCCAAATGGAAAAAAGAACATCATTGCTTTAAAGACAAACACATTGTGTGCTCACCAAATCTAATATATCCTATTTTTGAAGCATTGCCTATCTTTATATCTTAATAGTTTCAAATATTATCTCAAATTCCATTATTTGACACAAGAACTTCAATTGGCGTCAAATCATTAAATAACAGGAGAATCCTCAAACTACATCTACTATTTGACCTACTTCTATTTTGATTTTATTTTAAAAACCTGTGCTGATTAACATTCTTTATTGCCAAATATGATAGAAAGCTTTCAATGCAGCTATTCTTATATGCTGATGTCAGTGTAAAATTCAAAGATGTGTCATAACTGGACTTCAGCTGTTATATCAAATTTAGTATAATATTTTGTTACTTCACCATATTTAGAGTTGAACTTTCTCACTATATTGTTAATCCTATTGTTGTTTGTTATTATTTTTCCCCCGTAATGTATTTCCCCACTGTTTACAGAAATCTTCAAGGTTGGAGCAACTAATATGTTCTTATACCAGTTGGTGTCAGAGTCGTGATTTGGAAGGAGATAAAGCTTGTTGTCTTCATACATGGACCAGACTGGCTTGAATTTTGATCTGGATCCATACAGTCAAATTGACTTTATTCAATGATTCGAGTTTGAAATGAGTTTTTGTACACTATATATAGTGAAAAATCTTATTCCAAATATTTCTTTGAAACCAAAGTTAAATTGGTTGTAAAAGCCCTTATGCGATTTGATATCCTCTTCTTAATATCAAGATATTGCTCTGAACAAATTATGACGAAAAAGTTTAAATTCTAGCATCTACTAGAATAATGTTAGATAATAAATCTATATATATTTGGCCAGCGCCTTGTGTGTTGTATTATTTGCAACGATATGGCCGTGTTAAAAATGACTAAAACTCGTCACGCTATGTTACGTTGCGATAATTGTAGCTGCCTAATCTACGGGAATAGAGATAAATCCCAACAACGTCTTATGTCCCTACCAGATTACTTTCGACCTCCCATGCCTCCATTTTATTGAATTGAATCTGTGCTTGATTGCAACCGAATTCAAGAACTTGTTTGTTCTATCTGATTTGTTGATCGGCCAGACTTGTGGATTGATCATCTATCCTACCTTGAAATATTGACATACCATAGACTGCTTTTGATGTAATTAGAGAAACAACCTAAGACTTGAGTTATCTTGGATTTACGCTACATCCAAAAGTATTCTACCGTCTCTTTCTTTTGCAAATAATGCTTGCAACGCATCTTTAATATCTTCAAGCTTAAACTTTTTCCATACTCTAACCTTCAGTTGCTTAGATGATGTATCTACAAGTTCTTGCAATTCTTTTCTTGTGCCACCAGTCGAGCCTATTAATTTGATTTGTTTAGAATAAAGAGCCTGAACATTTAGTTTAACATCTGCACCAGTTAAACCACCAAATGCTACCCACCTTCCATTTATACCGACAGATGCAAAGCTATTCTCCCATGTCCCAATACCCAAGGAATTTAAAACTACATCTGCCATTTTTCCCTCGGTGATCTCTTTTATATTCTCGGTTATTCTGTCATAATCACTTACAATATAATCTGCTCCAAAATCAGTTTTTATCCAATTATCTTTTGAAACCGCAATAACCTTTGCTCCCATTTTCTTACCCAATTGAACTGCCATCATCCCAGTGCTACCTGATGCTCCAAACACTAGCAGAGATTCATTTATTCTTAGTGATGCTTCATTTAAAGCATGGTACGGTGTTAAAGAGGTTACCGGCAAGCTTGCAGCCAAGTCCCATTCCATGTCAACTGGTATCTTGAACACATTTCTTTCTGGAACTGAAATGTATTCTGCAAAGCCGCCATTAGTAATTGCACCAATTAATCCACCGTTTCTACATATCATGTCTAGGCCATTTAGACACATATCGCAAGTACCGTCAAATACTTTGTTATGTATGATTACTCTATCTTCTTTCTTGAAGTTATTGTTGTCTACGTGACTCCCAACTTGTTCTATTATTCCAGTTGACTCTGCTCCTGGTATATGTGGCAATGGATTTAACTTTGGCAATGTACCAGAAACTACAAGATAATCTATTGGATTGATACCTGCCTCTTTAACTTTAACCAATATATCATGATCACTTATTTTTGGCTCTTGTGCATTATCTATAACCTTCAAATTCTCTATACCGGGCTTTTCGAAAACGGCTGCCTTCAATGTAAACAAACTGTCCCTTATTTTATTTATTACTTTTTTGCTCATTATTCAATTATGAAAATAAGGTATATCTATCGCCAGAAAATAACAGTCTTGTGATTTATCACCTTTTTATCTCATATTATACATGAGAAATATGAGCGGGTTAAAATGAGATATAATCAATCTACTTATTTAAAATTGATTCAAAATGGATCAAATGATAGGTGCTACAAATTTGAATAAAGGTAAAAAGATGGAGAGAATCTAATCCATGGATGAACCAAAGGATAGGCTGGCATCAAAGTCAACAGCAACAAATATTGGTAAAAAATTAACGACAATCAACCCAACAACAGAAGAAGTTCTTAATGAATATGAGATAATCAGTAGGGAACAAGTAAATGATATAGTAAAACAATCAAGGAATGCATTCTTAGAATGGAAAAAGGATATTGATAAGCGATCAGATTTCCTTTATGCATTTGCTAAAGAACTTAGGAAGAGCAAAGAAATCCTAGCTAAAACTGCTACACTGGAGATGGGAAAAGCTATAAAAGAATCTAGATCGGAGGTAGAAAAATGCGCATGGGCAATTGAATATTTCGCAGATCACGGAAAAATTTTTGCAACAGAGGAAATTGTTAATACAGATGCAAGAAAAAGTATCATAACATTTGAACCTATTGGTGTAGTGGGAAGTATAATGCCATGGAACTTTCCTTACTGGCAGGGACTACGATTTGCTGCTCCTTCATTAATGGTTGGAAATACCATTGTATTGAAACCAGCGAGTGCTACAATGCAATGTGGTATAGAAATTGAGAAGACCTTTGATAAGGCTGGATTACCACAAGGTGTTTTCCAAACGCTTGTTGGAGATTCTAGCAGTGCAGAGACACTTATAGATTCAAATGATATTAGCGCAGTAACTTTTACTGGAAGTGTTCCAATCGGCGCTAAAGTAGCCGAGAGAGCAACAGCAAAGCTAAAGAAAACAGTTCTTGAATTGGGTGGAAGTGATCCATTTGTTGTTTGCGAAGATGCAGATATTGAAAAAGCATCAACTGGGGCAGTCAAAGGACGCTTTATTAATTGCGGACAGAGCTGTATAGCCTCAAAGAGATTTATTGTAGTAAAGAAGATAGCAGATGAGTTCACTGAAAAATTTGTTCAAAAGACAGAAAAACTGAAAGTAGGAGATCCGCTCGCAGATGATACAGACATAGGACCTCTTGTTAATGCTAAAAGTCTTGAAAACATAGAAGGAATAGTCAATAGAACTCTAAAAGAAGGAGCTGAATTACTTACTGGAGGAGAGAGAACCAGAAACAAAGGCTATTTCTACCGTCCAACTATTTTTGAGAATGTGTTACCCAGCATGGAAATAGCACAAGAAGAAGTGTTTGGTCCTGTGGCACCCATAATTATAGCTAATGACGAAAAGGAAGCCATCACAATTGCAAATGATTCGAAATTTGGTCTTGGTGCGAGTATATGGACTCAGGATTTAGATAAGGCAGAAACACTTTCATCGATGATAGAATCAGGAATAGTTACTGTAAATAGTGTGGTTGTTTCAGATCCTAGAGTTCCATTCGGTGGTGTAAAGAGTAGTGGATTTGGTAGAGAGTTATCCAGATATGGGATGCTTGAATTTGTAAACATAAAATCTATCAGATTTTACGATCAGTTGATTTATGAGCATCATGTAGAATAAAACACAATATAAGGAGTAAATAAAAGGATTAA
Source organism: Nitrososphaeraceae archaeon (assembly GCA_025936955.1). Taxonomy (GTDB): domain Archaea; phylum Thermoproteota; class Nitrososphaeria; order Nitrososphaerales; family Nitrososphaeraceae; genus JAICSL01. Next base: position 1,680 of record JAICSL010000012.1, on the reverse strand, counting down.
AGTAGGTTTGGGTATATGATGCTAGATGACAAAGATAAAGCAAAATAATGATAGCTAGGTTTTGTTTCCTTTGTAGAAACCAAAATAATCAAAATTACCATTGAGAATAGCCAATATCTTATTGGCATCTATTGGATAATAACTTCTAATTTTGAAATATCATCTAGTTGCTAGTCATACTTACCATACTAAATAATATGTAGATTACTATTGAACTTAAATACGATAAGACACTCTTGAATATTGATGACATCTTGTACTCATCTTGAGCAAGTAAACCTTGATGCAAAAGCAAAAACAAAAGGTTGTGAAGAGTGCGAAAAGATAGGATCTGACTGGGTACATTTGCGACTATGTTTATCATGTGGTCACGTGGGTTGTTGTGATTCTTCTATAAATAAGCATGGCACAAAACACTTTAAATCAACTAACCATCCTATAATTAGGTCGTTTGAACCAGGAGAACACTGGAAATGGTGTTACGTAGACGAGATGTTTGTGAAATAATCGCTCTTAATTTTATGGATATAACAAATAAGAAGGATTTATTATTAATTGAGTAGGTGAAGGAAATATCATTGGAATCTATTGATGGAATAAAAGACAATAAATTAAAAGAAAAACCAAAGATCTTGACCCTTCAAAATGGACCTTATTACTTAATAGCATGGAACCTAAAATCGTTGAAAATCTTCAGAACTCAAAAGGCGAGCTACTTTCTACAATACAGGGGGTAGCCTTATGTAGATGCGGAGCATCCAAGACTAAGCCTTTTTGTGATGGTACACATGGGACAATTGGGTTTTCAAGTGAAAATAAAGCTGCTGATACAGACAACGGAGAGAAATTAATCAAGGATAAAAGGAAAAGTTATGTTGGCAAAAGCATAACAATACATGATAATAGGAAAATTTGCAGTCATGCTGCTGAATGTGTAAACAATCTGCCATCTGTTTTTAGGCTTAACGCAAGACCATGGATTGACTCTGATGGTGCTAGTACAGAACAAATAATCAACACGATAAGAAAATGTCCTTCTGGTGCTCTAAGCTATTCGATTGATGGTGTTGAGTATAAAGACCAAAATGAAACAAGGCCAATGATCACTACTTCTAAAGATGGTCCTTTAGTTATCACCGGAGGCATAGATCTGATTGGAGATGGTATACAATTTGGAGATGGCGCATCAAAAGAACATTATACTCTTTGCAGATGTGGTGCTTCTAATAACAAACCGTTTTGTGATGGGATGCATAAAGTAATTAATTTTAAAGACGACAAAAACTAATCGCTCCTAGTAACTACAGATAACATTCATCCTGCTATTATTATTAATATTGTTGTATATCTCCTTTCTTCAGGTAATATTATTCCGTTTGTTCTGTTTATGACTAGCGCGACTACATTTATTATATTTCGCTATTGACTTCATGTAAAAAAATTGTGTTTTGAACACTGGACTAAGAAATTGTGGTTTATAGAATAGATTATAAATATAACAATTAATTGGTATTCAATTACTACTGCTGTATCGATTTTTTATTTTTTCAAACTATTCTTTTAATGAAATTAAGGATGGGCTTCAAGATTCAACTGAACTTCAAAGCGTCTGCCATATCTATTAACAATCATTCTGATATCATCCTTAACAGTTTTCTTACGTATATTAGACGATATCTG
>JAICSL010000108.1 GCA_025936955.1 Nitrososphaeraceae archaeon | reverse complement strand
TGAAGTAATTTCAAGTGTAAGGTCTACTATTTTCATTTTATTATAATTTACAGACATTATTATTTTCTTTTCTTTTGTGCTTTCCTCTTGTAAGCCACTCTCTAGAGTATTCTATGAAAACTCAAAACCGCGCTTCAGCATCTTTTTCTAAAACTTCAAACCATCTCACGCTTTACACTAATGAGATTACTCTAATTTGATCATTTTGTCGAATTTGTATTTTTCTCAGATTCGTTTGGCACATCTTATAGTGGAACCTATCAGGTATTATACATGGCCAAAGTTCTAATAAAATAGACTTCAATAATTGTTTACCTGATAGATAACTATTTACAAAATGATTCTATGCTACTTTAATTGTGAAATCTGCGAATTCAGGTTTGATTGGGCTAAAAAGAATTCCATATATTGTTACGTTGATGGAGTAGTCTCCTGCGCTTTGAAATGTATAAGGTATTGTTACAATACCTTCTGCTGTATGAAGTGGTTTACCTTGCTGACCTGCTAATTCTGAAGCTTGAAACACTTGTTTGCCATTACTATCATTGATTATAACATCATAATCTATATGGGGTTGTACTGTATCAGTTCCTTTTGTCATAAATTTTATTTTAAATGAAGTTGGATCTGTATGTCCAATTGGTTGAGGAGAAATCTGTAAGAGAATATCTAGAGCACCTGCACTTGTTGTTTTTTTCAAATCACCAGTACCTGTGGAGGAGGAAGGCGTGGGAGAAGATTGAGCATAAGTGAGATTCGACGATAATAGCTTGGTACTAATACTGAAAATACCTGCTGTCAGAAGTAATACTATTAGAATAGATTTTATTGAAATATTACTCAATTTAACCATTCCTTAACATACTCTCGTTTCTGAGGCCTTAATTGACCCATATTTCTCAGATTCGCATCTAATTGTGCTTTCAGCAAACCTAGTAGATTCGTAAGTATTATTGTCCCAGTAGTGCCATGTATAATAGTCCTGTAACCTGTTCTTTTTTCCAATTTCTTTTTTATGATCAAATTCTGACATTGACATTGACATTAACAACATACTATATAAAATACTATTAGATAAACCTAATAATTAGGTTTATCTAGTTAGTGAAGCTTTTATAATATGATCATATTTTTTGATGTTTTAACCTGATCTAAGTCATTTTTTTAATATTGTGTGATTGTATGCTATCTTTTAATAGGCTACTTAATGCACCATGATATATTTTGTAGATGATTCTATCATCGGAATGATTAACAGTTTGCTTTTCGTAAGGCCGTGCAGTATTTACAAGAAACCGGCACAAGTGTTCTGATATAGCATTAATTACCTCAGGAGTTTCTTCAATATGATAATTAGATAATGATGATAGATCTTTTTTATTTAATGTAAGTAAAGAAATAACTGCTCTTGCCCTTTCAAGACTAATGGGATAAAAATAACGAGCAATATTTTTAGGCAGCGAATCTAAATCATACACAAATAAATATGCGATAGAAGAGAAAAATATCTGCATTACCTTATGCATCTCGACTTCCTTTCTTACTATAGTTACTAATTTGTTAGATCTAAGTATTTTTATATGATAATTAAGAGAAGCTCCTGTCAATCCAAGTTCATTTGCCAAGCCTGCTTGTGTCATGGGTTTTTGCCTGAGTAACTCTAGAATTGCTCTTCGCATTGGATCAACTAGTATCTTAGCAATTTTTACATCATCTACAATATACGCTGCCTTCATAAGTTAATCCTTAGTATAAAGAATAGCGTTACTATTATTATATCTATACTGAAACAAATAGGCAAGCTAATGATTAGGTACTATCTTGTTAACCTATATTTTATATGGCCAATGCTGATTTAAACAGAAGGTATATTATTTATTTTAAGGAAACTTTTTTTTCTGTAAAGTCTTGTCAGCGATATTTGTTCAATATTGCTTCATTATTACTTTGGATCTTGTAAGATTCATAGAAAGTAATACCAAATTATAATGATACTAGATATATCTAACCATTAACTTTATCTACCCATATATGTAAATACTTATGAACAACATGTTTCAACAGTATGAAGAGAAAGTTAGGTATTTGGAGAACTGGGAGGGATTTATATCTATCAGATCATTAGATAATTTAGTACTGAAACATATTAATATATTACAAAGTAGATGTTTAAATGCTTAAGAATCAAAATATTCATTTAACTTTAAGTTCTTTTGTTGTCATTACACTATTATTGATATCTTTTTTAACATATGTCGTTTCTCCTTATTTGCTTAGTCAAAAAGCTTATGCGGATGGATTAACACAAGAAAATTTACCACCCGCAAGTGTTGGCAACAGACAAGCAAGTCTCTTTGTCAAAGTTAACCCGCCTATCTTAACTACTGACAATAGACAGGATGCATTCATGCAATTCAGGTTGTTTGATGCAAAGAATAATGAAACTATTCAGCATGTTACTTATGAGATAACTGTTACCAAAGGTACATCCTCCTCTACAAATCAAAAGCCGCTTCTTGAAGACTTTTTTCATGCACATAATGGATTACTAACTTTGAAGATACAGCCTGCAGAGGGTCCTGTAACAGTTTATGGACAACAAGACCCATTCCAAAATGCCTGGGTAGCCGATCCTGGTGGTATAATAAGTGTTAAAGGTCCTGTATTATTAGAAGGTGGACTATATCATTTTCATGTTGAAATATTTGCAATTGATAATGATAGGAACATATTCATTCCAGAAAATGCACCAAAATACGATTCTTACCTTAGTGTAGGTGACATTTATCATAATAACTGGAATTATCAAAATCATAGCTATAACACGACGCTTGTTTCATATTATGATAAAATAAGCAACGACAAAATTAATTTCGATCCAATGAACCAATCTTTCTCCTGGTCAATGCCGTTTAACTGGAGCCTGCCGCGTCTTCAACAGCAACCTATATTTGTCCACGAGGAAATGAGGCTTCCAAAATCTTGGAAAGGTCTTGGAGATAATACTCAGTTCAATGCCTCGGTTAACGGTCAGCCATTATCGGGCCGCTCACTAGCTATTGATCCGTTTTCTTTCCCTGACGCAATGGTCGTACATTATCTTATTAACAAGAATGATGTTCTCAGAATTGCTCAGCAAGTAAATGCTATGGTTACTAATAATAGTAATACCAGTGGAGCTAAGACCAATACAACAACAAATGTAATGCAATTTTCTTTATCGCCACTCACCGCTTCCACTCACCAAATTGCGACTTCATCTGATCTAGTTACAAACACAGGTGGAATTCATGCTGCAGTATCATGGTCTCCAAACCCGCTTGTGCCAAAAACACAATCTACTGTTAATATTTCATTTTACGATCCTGTTACTTCAACTCCCTTGTCAACTAGTAATATAAAATATGATATGACTATATTGGATAAAAATGACCATTCTGTAATAACCAAACAAAACTTGATTGCAAAAAACGCAACTGATACTCAAACAGTTACTTTTCCATCCAACGATATTTATCAAGTACAGTTACAGATTAAAGGATTACTGAAGACAGGACAAGCTGAGGATCTTACACGGAATGGCCTAGTAAGAGGATATGTAGTTGTTCCTGAATTTCCTTCAACTTATGCTACAGTCTTCATAATATCTGCCATATTTGGTATCATAATAATATTACAAAGATCAAGAAAAAAAGAGGAACAAGATTATCCAAAACATGAATACCGATTGTAGAAGACATTCGAAGAGCAAATAACGATGACATTTAATCTATTGCTAAAATGCGTAAATAAAGGCTTATACGGTATATTCAATATAACCGAATTAATGTATCTCTATTTGACAAATAATAACGATAATCATATGAGTTCTACTACTTTTCATATGGTATGTTTACTATTCTTCTTATTATCTGGTAGCATTATCGTCAATTCAATCGATTTTTACTCTTCTTTCCTTTATAGAGAGAACAGAGACAATAATAATAATTTTTATTACTATCACTTGGCAAAGGCCAAAACTGTAGGAAGCAAAAACTTTACTGTCATGATACCACAGGGTTCAGCAAATCCAGAGCTCGATGTTACTAAATTAGAACCAAGACAATGGTATTTGCCAAGACAAATTACTATAAATGTAAATGATACAGTTATGTGGACAAATAATGATAGCGAGGCTCATACTGTTACAAGCGGCATTGGTTCAGGAATTGAAAGCCTGATGAATAATAAAAAAGGAACCTCGAATGGAATATTTGATAGCGGTTCTTTCAAACCTGGACAATCATGGACTCATATATTTACCAATCCTGGGACATTTAGTTATTTTTGTACTATTCATCCTTGGATGGAAGGTTTAGTGGCAGTTAAAAGAGAAATAGAGAATATTCCTAACTATCCTGTGGACGCTTCGGGTAAGCAAATAAGCAAATTACCAATTTACACCTTTACCCCTGATGGAAAAACCGAAGTTGGTTTAAGTTGGGAACCTAAAGTTTTATTGACAGGTAAAGAGATATCTTTTTTTGTCATCTTCTTTGATAGTGCAAATAATAAACCAAATCTTCTGCCATTTGATTTTATATTGATTCAAAATGGAAAGCAACTTGAACGTATTCCAAGTATTTCTCAAGTAGGAATGAATCTTCAGAATTTTGTATTTGCAAACTCTGGTCCAATTATTATTCGGATTGAAAATATCGGAGGTGTAAAATCATCTTTTGCTCAGTTTAATACTACAGTGTATGACAATCCTAATATTTCATCATCCTCTGCAAACAAATTAGCATCACAATATGAGAGCGCTAATAATCAAGCTAATAATCCTTTCAAGGTAAGCCCCTTAACGCTTGTCTATATAGCCTATGCCGTTATATTTGGCATCCCTGCTGCGGTAGCTGCGGTCTATTTTCTATATCGTAAGGGTATAATCTAAAAATAATAAAAATCTCAGGTAGCTAATTAACTGTTCTGTTGATATTCTATTACTACAGTTTGGAGTGATGTTGATGGTTTTGGTAAACGTAAAAGATCTACAATCCATCTAGAAGGGATGACTATCAATATGTCTATAGTATGGAAGTAATAAAAGTAAGTTCCAAATTCGAACCATTACTTCTACAGATAAGGAGAATGGTTGGGGAAAGTGGATTGGTGACTTTGCATCAAGTTGAAGTGATTTGGTCGATAAGAAAATAGATTTATGGAAGTTAGGAATATCTGAACTGAACTTAAAACTATCTCCTTCTTATATACGTGAGTCTCTTTTTAGGACTGCTATAGGTGAGAACCAGAGAACAGGAAGACTTTTCTATAATATTGCTTCATAGATTACACCCTCAAACTATATGTAATATCGCAAGATTATTAAAGTCGTTCTGTTGAGATTACTTTAGCACTAGGTTAGATAGAGTAGTATTTTGTTTCTTCAATGCATACTTGAAGCTGTCCTAAGGTTATATCCGTATAACAAATACAATATCTGTGTTAAATCTCAATATAACATAGCAGCGTTAGAAGACGATGTGATGCTAAAAGCGATTGCATTCTGTAATCAATTCCATCCATCCATTTACCACGATGTGGATTACATACACTAGTGTATCGCATACCACAGAATACGCGTCACTGCTATATCATATATTTAGATCTAAGGGCCAAAAAAAGATTGCTCAAATATACAGACAATTACATGAAATAGTATAAGGTTATGTTAACCAATTCTAATGCACATTTAGTTAGAAAACTTTATGCGCCTTTTGCCCACTATACTATACAAGTTGACTCAAAGAGCCATTACTTGTAAAGCATCAAAAAAAGAAGGTCATAATGATCTAATCATTCGCAACTACTCATAGGTTTCTATTGTACTAATGTGAAAGCTACAAGTTTGTTATCCTTATTGTTATAAGTTAAATTAACGCTGATTCCACTAAATGATAATATCCCTGCTACTGCTACTATGAGCAAAATGGTTGTAACTGAGGATTTCTGTGAAAGCCTCACAGTTGGGATCATATCTCAGCATTATGATCTACAATTAATAAACCTAGCGTGTATCTTCCCAATAATTCGTTATTATACATATATATCTGCAAACCCACAATGCAGTCTCCATTTTTGAGCATTACAAATTAACTGGAATCCCTAAAAGATGCTATCTCTATCTGCATTGTGCACGATTTCTCTGAACCTGCAGTGGCTATGTTCAAACAAGACAAGATGATTTTTCTTTGTGTCATCTATTAGGCTTTGGCCATGTTCATTCGATATCCTCAAAGGATTAACATGGCATGATAAATGAAAAGTATAAGGTAAAAAAGGCTTTTGAATCCATTAGCAAATGAGAACGATA
>JAICSL010000044.1 GCA_025936955.1 Nitrososphaeraceae archaeon | reverse complement strand
TCGGTCGAGAAGGCCTTGCATTTGTTCCATAAAGATGATTATTAAGATAAACTAATAAAATTTGGAACACCATACTGGGAGGGAGTGTAAAAGAGTGTATAAAATGATGTGGCATATTAAACAAAGTATAATGCGTAATGTATGCCTATTACTGACTGGATTATTGCCTTTTCCTTCCCTCTGCTCTACGACTGCTTTTCTCTAAATACTAGTGATATCTGCTATCACAAACATTGCTGCTGTCGTTTAGCACCAGTATCAAGCAAAATCCAATCTGTCAATTTTTTACAAACAACGAGAGCTCGAGAATATAAGGTTAAAATAGAATAAAGTATTGACCAGGCACAAATTTATTGTTAAAGTCTTGTTTTAATTTTTAGTTATCTTTTTTCCTACTGAATTCGTATTCCATTTATTCATCGTAATTATATTTATGTCTCGTCTGCTGTAGGAGTATTTGGGGACACGTCAGACATATTTAACATTCCTATTACATTGTCTTCGCTATCGTCATTATTTTCTTGTATTGATTGTTGTCTACCGTCTTCTAACCTTTTTTGATTCTCCTTACAATCATCACAAATCCAAATTCGACCTGTATTACGACCTAGTTTTATTTTTTCATGTTGTTTTATTTGAAGTTCAACAGAATCTGTAACAGGAAGACCGCACTTGGTACACTTGTGTATTGATTTTTCCATATTATTATGGTGTGGGCCTTATGTAAAAATTTTATACTAATATTTCAGTATAGCAGATCTTGCAACGTATTTGCAAATAAATCTTTAATTGCCATGCCATCGCCATAGTAATAATAGGTATTACCATTTCTTGTTTTAAGATATATTATTAAATATATTGGGCATATAACAATTCCATTAATGCCATTGTTTGGGTTAGTGTTACTCCTCTATTCTACCAACATTTTAGCCAGTGGACATCTTGGAATAATTGTTAGTACTGCTATTGATTCTGTCTCTTTGACGACAGATTAACAATAAATTGCTGTAACATACACTCAATAGATCAAAGAGAAGGAAATGTTTAACTGCTGTTCTGAACTTTCACTAACAGTATTTAACCGTTATGTCTAAATTGTGGCAGATGTTATTATTATAGATTATTTTTCACCTTTATATTATAATATCCATAATGATTATAACCAAAAACAAAGACAAAAACATAAGGAGAAGCAACCATTGCCACTAGCACATAATAAACGGAATCTTCGAGCTGATTTATATAAGAATATTCTTACTTGGCCAACATATACTGCTATCAGTAATTGTAGCGATACAATAATAGTTATAGATGAATCGGTAAGACGCAAATTAGGAAAAATACATTTTTTAGAGCTAATCCTACAAATAACAAGCAAAGAAATGAATTGGGATGTTGATATAATTCCTACAGGGACTTCTGATAATGATATAATCAAAGTCTTTAACTCCTATGTGAATATTCCTGCTATAATTTTAACTTCAGATAAGGATCTGCATAGGAAATTACTAGGACATTCAATACTTGTGAAGACAAAAAAAGGAAGAAATGCCGTCAGAATTATTATTGAATCACTTAAGCACAGAATTTCACGATTATAGTTTGATATTCCAAAGAGCATATGTTGTAAGTCTTGACAAACTTGTTGTATGGATACACCGTCATTTTGACTGCAGATAGTAATAATTACGAGATTTTATTACTTTTTATTTCCAGTAAAATAACTTATGCAAGAATATCTTCTCTCTATCCAAGAGATGAGTCTTTTTAAACTTGTTATTCAGCATCTAATTCTGTTGTAAATGATCATTAACGTTGATTGATAGTAATATTATTTACATTTACATTCGGTAAGAAATCAAATCAAAATACTAACTTACAATCATGCTTTATCTTTATTTTCTATAATGTCATCTGTAAGTAAATGAGTAATCCAAATTTGATAAAACATAGAATATTGTATTATCTAACTTAATAAGTTAAGAAATGATTCAAATATGAATACAATTATGTATTTCTTAGGAATCCTTGGACAGTGATAGGTGAAGAAAAAGTAAATAAAGTAATAGTGGAATAGATCAAATTAGAAGAAATTGAACATTGAAGGAGCTCCTTTCACATGCACCTTTTGTAAAGAAATTATTGAAGTTGACAAAGAAGGAGAACGATTCATAGTTACAAACCTCTCTGGTGGAATGAGAGAATATGAGCATTGGAAATGTTTTATCCAGAGGATCAAGTAATACAAAATATATTGATTTACTATAGAGTAGGTGAATCATCGTTTATCCTTAAAAAGCAAAGCATGAAAAAGTGAAAGATAAAAATTGTGTAACGTATTTTAGTAGTGGATTTATCTTTTTATAGGAATAGATGTTTTTGTACGTGTGCAGTATTTAAAGATGGTATTATAATTATAACGTAGTGATCACGAAGAATTCATATTGTAATCCCTATAATAATTATAATATAAACTGTTGAAGATCAACGATTATTAAAGGTATTTGCTATCTCATTATATGGCATCTAACGATGAACACATTATCAAGTGTAGTATTTGTGGACGAGGATTGATAGTTAAGGATATCGTTAATAATGGAGTGGCTTTTTTAAGCCATTTGAAATTAGACCATAATATTACCTATAGTCCTCAAAGGATGACTGAGGAACGCACCAAGAGGAAAAGTGTAGAAAATCAAATACATGAGCCATTAGGAGAACCGTAATGTGTAAACATTATTAATCTGTTGTTCGAAGAAAAATTTGATGATGCTAATAGCTTTATCGCTCCATAATCATGGATCTATACGACATTAATAATCAAGAATTAATTGTACAAAATTGGACCATGGGATGTTTGATTCGTAATTGAAAATTTGAAGCGGTTGAATAGATAGTAGTAAAAGTGGTGGTAGTAATGCTAAACAGAAATGGTGAATTCTCAAACACAGTTAAACATTTAGCAGCCAATCATATATTCTGCTTTCTACGAAATCTATTTTATTCTTAAATGACTTTTCTGATGGTGTCTCAAAGGATGTTAGTGGACCATCTACATTGTAAAAGTCTGCACTGATATATCCTGCATTTTTATTACCTACCTCCATAAAACAAAAGCCTTTCCCATCAAATCTTGGATTATTAGTTGATCGATTAGAATTGATTTCATCAATTATCTGCTGGCTCACTATTTTTGCTTGACCTTCAGCAAATATTCCAGCTTTGGGAATAGTACTTGTAGGATTAACTTTGATTTCGGTCACGTCACCAATTGCAAAAACGTTTTCATGAGATGTTCTAAGAGTAAATTTATCAACGTTAATCCAACTCTCATTTTCCTTTAACAGTCCTGAATTCCTTATTGCAGTAGGCACTTTATGAGGAGGGATACCTATTAGCAAATCATAATTTATCTTTTTCCCATTTTCAAATTCTAATATATGATCGTCTGATACTTTTTTCAACTTATGTAAAGGATGAAAGTTTATACTATGGTTACTAAGCAAACTTACAATATCTTGACTTGTTTTAGGACCTGCAACCGGTAATGCTATTGGTGTAGGTGTGTAGATATCAACTTCAATAGAACGTCTTGTGCCATTTTTAACTAAGATATCATTTATGAGTAGTGATGCCTCGTAGGGTGCGGGGGGGCACTTGTAAGGAATATTAGTTATACATATTGTTATTCGTCCTTTCTTCAAACAAAGTATTTCTGTTCTTAATTTTGGAATTTCATCAGGGTCATATAGATTAAAGCCACCGTTGTGTGAGAATCCCTGGATTTGCGCTAATTGGTATTCTGCACCTAGTGAAATTATCAAGTAATCATAAACTAATTCTTTGTTTAAATTTGTTGTTACTATCTTTTTTGACGTATCTATGTTTATTATTTCTTCATTTAGAAATTCTATTCCCTTATCTTCTAGTCTTTTTAAGTCAATTCTAGATTCTTTTAACGTTCTACTTCCGTTTAATATCCATAAATTTACGATACCCATAATGAAATGTGTATTTTTGTCAATAATAGTAATTCTATGCTGCGGTGAAAGATTTTTTCTGAGTAAATTTGCACAAGTTAATCCTCCAAATCCTGCTCCCAAGATCAGTATGCGTTTTTCTTCTTTTTTAGTAGTCATTTAAAAATCTGCAAATCATAATCTATATGCTTGAACTAAAAAACTTTCTTATATATGTCTAATTAAGAATTGAAAGTGATTTAGATACTTCTGTGGATTGATCTTTAATTTGAATTTGAAAGTTTTATCTCACATATTTTTTTATAGCAGATGTAAAAAGTATAAAAAGTGTGGTGGAATCGCGAACATCTGACTTTCTAATTGGTGCATAACTTATCAAGATTATTTCAAAAAGGAACATTGCAAGAATAAGTTCTAATCATAATATTGCTGGAAGTCATTAGTAGAACAATAAAGATCTCAGTAACATGAAATATTATCCGTAAACCATCACTGATTCCCAGTAATCCCCTGCGCGACCAATATGGAATAACAGCCCAGACCACATTGTTCACAAATTGGTTTCAATGATTTGCTGTCTGCACTTCCTATACAACATGGTTGCTTTATCCTTCCCATGTGATCTAATGAGAGTATGGCCCACGAAGGACATTGGACTGGAGTTGTACCAACTCCTCCCCAATTACCTTTCATTAACGATAGTTGCTTTTCACCATTTATTACAAAATCTCGATATTTCTTTCTTAGAGTAATAAGTTTATCAACAACTTCATTGCGTTTTTCCCCAAATGGCATCCATAGAGGATCATTTTTTATAAATGGCGTATGGAATTGAAATCCTATTTTGTTAACCTTTCCTACCCATTCTTCTACTAGATCTTCGATTGTATTGTAGTTTGTAGAATTGATCGTCATTGTAATCCATATATCTTTCCAAGCAGGTTTACCTTTACGATCTGGACCTTTTATATAGTCAAAAATATTTTGTCTCGTTTTAGTATATGAGCCTTCTCCTCTGATACTATCATGTACTGCCTGTGTTCCGTCTAAAGATATCCAATAAAAATACAAATTCTCCACCCTTCTCAAAGGATATGGTCCATTTGTTACAACACATACTCTTCTTGGCATTTCTTCACAGAAAACTTCAATTATATCAGGTCGCATTGTCGGTTCTCCACCAACCAATGTCACAATGTAGACGTGCTGTTTTTTGAAAGTTTTATTGATTATTTCTCTCCATTGCTCTGCACTTAGATCTTCGTCATTTTTTCTATTTAGCCACCAGTAACAATGACTACAATGCAAGTTACAAATATTGTTGACATCTACAGAACCATACATTGTTGGCTTTGAATGAAGAATTTTGATACCAACATATTTTTTAAATATACTTACAAAAAAAGGCATTTCGCGAACTAGGTCAGTGATGCCCCTGCCGAAAACTAAGTCTACCATCTGTAATAATTATATGAGATAACTGGAGTAAATAAGTCTTGATCAACTTTGTTCAATCTGGAGACCCTCTGTTATGGACTTGTTATATATCGGATGTAATAGCTAAGCGACTAGACACGCGGCCAATTTAAATCTGTCAGTCTATCCAGTAACGATGGAGTATCAAAATTCTGACGAAAATATATTTTCTATAAATATATATTATCTTTAAATAAAAATATTTTTCTGTCAGTATCATGGTCGATTGTATTTGTTGTAGTTTTTCTTTCAGCTGTTTTCTTTTCGTCTTGTTTCCCTAGCTTATTAGAGATAAGCTACTATGAATAAGATCATAGTAACAGCCATAGTACATCCCCAAGCTATCTTGTTCCAGTCAAAGATCTTCTGTCCGTCTAAGGTTCCAAATGGCAGAAGGTTAAACATTGCTATCCATGCATTAAATGATGCACCTGTATACAAATACGAATGATACGGATAGATATAGGTGGAAGCTAGAAATGCAAATCCCATTACAAGATTAGTTAAAGGTCCTATCAATGCAACCCTTCCAAACTTATTTCTATCAGATAATCCAACCATCACTGCCCCCGGGGCTATAAATTTAAAAGGCATAAATGGGATTGCAGAAATGGCGGTAACTATAAGTCCATACATTTGTGCACGAAATTCTGCCCAGCTGCCATAGTATTGCGCCAAAAATTTGTGAGCAAATTCATGAATAAGGAATGCACTAATGAATATTACAAGAAATTGCCATGAAACATGTCTATAAGAATTGAATGATAGACCTACGGCAATAATCAGAAGTGTAGCAACAGATAGATGTAATAATTCTGTTCGGGAACTTTTTATCTTTACTACCCTGAGTAATGAACCCAAAAGACTATTGGATGTAGACGACGATGCAGACCCGCTATCATTATAATTGCCTTCAACCATAAACCTTTTTTTCTCTACGTACCTGTCCATAAATAGACAGGAATGATTTATAGGAATTCTATGAATATGACAAAAAGACCTACCGCAATAATTGCACCGAAATGGAATGCTCTCCTCAAGACCGCATATAGTACATCCCATCATATTACACCTAGCATTATGCTGGCCAATGTTTTGATTATCATAAACCCTCTTCTTTCTTTTCGAATCCAAAATAGCATGAATGGCAGACCTCTTTTCTATAAATCACACCACTCTTGCCACATTTGATACATGCCTTTTCATAATCTATGGTTGAATCCAATGATTTTGCCTTTTGAATACATTTTCCACAGATAGGTGCTTCGAGATTGAAGCTAGACAGAAAGCCAGATCCGCACTGGAAGCATCGTAGGCTATACATTTTGCCTTTTGGTTTCCAACGTCTGAATATGTTAATCAAAATTCTGCACTTTTTACCCTTGAAACATAAATGAGTTGTATTGCTTTCTTATGTTGTGTTCAATATTTATATAATGACACTTACATGATACCCAGTTATTGCTGCTTAACGTTGAATATGGTGAGCGAATTATTCCTGCTTTATTCATATGACTAATTCTATTCATCATCAGTCTACTTATACACATATTAAGTAATATGAACCCCTCTTATAGTAACAAATGATATTGGGATTGGTAATGCCATAGATGGCAAAACTTGAAAGTAAAGATAGTGTAGACAGCGCTATTTAGTTGAGTAAACTGTTTGTAGTTGTTCAAACTAGTCATTTTCACCATGTAATACTTTCCATATTTATCTAATAAGTACGGTAGTAATTATTAACTAACCCAGTAGTTATTATCTTACTACATTAGCAATAGTGTGCTCAAATCGGAATCGAAATCCATTGTGGCTAAACTGTCTGAAATTTGAAGGTGTCGTCATATACTATTCTTGACACGTTTTCAATCTATTTCTGTTTTTACTTTCCTTTCCTTTCTTTCCAAGATTATAAAAGAGTACTTTCGTCATTATGAGCGATATAAAAAGTCGTCGTGTCACTTAATTCGATTCTTTAGATTATAATTCAACATGGTAGCTAATATAAAAAAAAGTAGAATATGTGATCCTGCAATAAATTACCATTCTACTTCGCGTCTTCCATATGAAAAAAAATTATGGAAGTAATGGAGGTAGCTGTGGAAATCCTGGAAATTGCGGTAATTCTGGTATTGGTCCCAAGCTGGGTGGTGTTTGATCTTGGGAAGATGCGGAAGGTGGATTTGTTTGAGGTCTTGCCTGAAGGGTTGCAGTTAGGTCCATTATTTTTCCATCTCTACTTATCGTAAGTTTGATAGGATCTCCTACATTTTTGTTTGATTCAATATAATTGATTAGATCATCTATTTGTCTAGTAGAATGTCCATCAACGGCAATTATTAAATCGCCTAGGTTTGTCGTACCGGTATCATCCTGAGTCACCCCCTTGATACCAGCTTGTTCAGCAGGACTATTTGGTTGTACTGTACCTACTACTATTCCTTTATAATTGGCCGGTAGGCCTGCCGCCTTTGCTAACTCCGGAGTTATTTTGCCACCGGAAATTCCGAGCGAGGGATGAACATATGTTCCATCTTTTATTAAAGATGGTACCTCTTTTGCGATTGTATTGGATGGAATTGCAAATCCTATTCCAGAGAAGCTGCCAGTACCAGAAAATATCGCAGTATTCATTCCTATTACTTGACCGTTCATATTGAGTAAAGGTCCACCAGAATTTCCTGGATTTATTGCAGCATCTGTTTGAATTGTATTTGGTATTGAAAATCCAGTATCTGGATTGGGTAATAGTCTTCCTAACTGGCTTATTATACCTGTTGTTATAGTACCACTAAGACCAAAAGGGTTACCAATAGCTGCTACTTGCTCTGCTGTCCGTAGATCAGAAGAATTTGCCATCACAAGTGGTATAACTTTTTCTTCTGAGAAGTTATCTGTAATTTGTAGTACAGCTAGATCTGAAAAAGAATCTTTTCCTATGACTTTCGCAGAGTATGTATTTCCGTCTGTGAATGTCACGTCTGCATTATTTGCACCATCTATAACATGAAAGTTAGTAATTATGTGTCCTTGATTGTCATATACAAATCCAGAACCCAATGCTTTACTCTTTCCAGTCTCAGGTATGCCATTTACAATAATAACGTCGTTAGGATTAGATTTTGTAGTTGTTATCTGGACAACAGAGTTTTCTACTCTTTGAAATACATCTGGTAATAAATTGGATCCGTTAGATGGCGATGAAGTCATTAGACCTGCTTGACTTGTTGGTGTACTATTGTTAATATTTACAGAGCTCGCTGCAACAGCAATGTTCTGTCTTTGAACTCCATTTGTTACTTCTCCTGTTCCTATAAAGGCCACATCTGCAATAATAACTACGGATAATGCTATAGCTGATATAGCTATAATTCCTATCGTTTTCTTGTTGAGCAAATTTTCCATAATGGACTTATATCACCTATATTAAATTGGACTACATTTGATTTAACCATTGATTAACCTTTGCTTAACATAGTTACCTGAAAGGGAAAAATATATTACTTTGTATTCTCGTGAGAAATTCTAATAATTGATACCTCGTCAAAATTTTTGTTGAGCATTATTTCATAGCTGACAAAAATTTAACAAAAATCGAAAATCGCTTAAACTGGATTAGTCTCGACTCTTATCAATATGTTGATCATTTCAGTCTATTGACATTACAGATCGTTACGTATGCTACTGAAACTAGTTTTAGACCAGATATTTGATATTATTTTTGATAATGTACCATAGCTAATTCTATTAAATATGCGAATTTCCTATTTTAACTCTGAATTTTCTTTCCTATACATATTACAACATATGCAAAGTATTTGCATCAAATTGGTTATAGCACACCCGAGATTAAGTGGGTCAAAAAAAGGAAG